>JALERL010000112.1 GCA_022764465.1 Lachnospiraceae bacterium
GGATTGTATGTCAGAAAGTAACAAGATGAAGGAGATGCCGGTGAATAAGCTCATGGTGCAGATGGGAATACCGATGATCTTATCTATGGCATTGCAGGCGGTTTACAACATTGTAGACAGTGCCTTTGTTGGAAACATGAGATCAGGAAGTGAGGCGGCACTAAATGCGCTGACACTGGTGTTCCCGGTTCAGATGCTTATGGTAGCTGTCGGAATTGGAACAGGTGTGGGAACAAATGCACTTCTCGCAAGGACACTCGGACAGGGAAATGAGAAAAAGGCTGCAAAAGTTGCGGGAAACAGCTTATTTCTTGGCGTAATTATTTATGTGGTATGTCTGTTGTTTGGAATTTTCGGAGTAAGAGCATATATTTCATCACAGACCGTTGATCCGGAAGTTATTTCAATGGGAACAAGTTATCTTAGGATATGTTGCATAAATTCATTTGGAATTATTTTCTTTTCCTTATTTGAAAAACTGCTACAGGCAACCGGACGTTCACTCTATTCCACGATCGGTCAGGTTGTGGGAGCAGTGGTAAATATTATCCTTGATCCGATTCTGATCTATGGTATCGGACCGGTTCCGGAAATGGGAGTAGAAGGTGCTGCTTATGCAACCGTAATCGGGCAGGTGGCATCTGCGGTACTTTTGCTTATATTCCATATAAAACTGAATAAAGAATTTGAGCATGGAGTAAAGTATATGAAGCCGGATGGAAGAATTATAAAGGAAATATATTCTATCGGACTTCCGGCAATTATTGCACAGGCACTTATGTCTATCATGGTTTATGTGATGAATCTGATCCTGAAGTTCAGTCCTTCGGCACAGACCGCATACGGATTATTCTATAAAGTGCAGCAGTTTGTATTGTTTCTTGCCTTCGGACTGAGAGACGCGATCACACCGATTATTGCATTTGCATACGGAATGCACAGCAAAAAGAGGATTCGGGACGGAATCAAATACGGATTGATCTATACGGTTGTGCTTATGATTGTTGGGGTGGCAATTACAGAAATTTTTCCGGGTGCTTTTGCAACATTGTTCAATGCAGGACAGTCCAGAGAATATTTTATCAGTGCAATGAGGATTATCTCCATCAGCTTTCTTTTTGCCGGAATCAATGTGGCATATCAGGGAATATATCAGGCACTGGACGGTGGTATGGAATCGCTTGTGATCTCACTGCTCAGGCAGCTTGTAATGATATTACCGCTGGCAGGCATTTTCGCCGTTTTTGTCAGAAACGGACAGATGGGAGTTTCACTGATCTGGTGGGCATTCCCGATAACAGAGATCGTTGCATGTCTGGTGGGATATGTATTTTTAAAGAGGATCCGAAAGAACAAAGTAGAAAGTTTACGTTAAGGAGGATATGGTTATGGCAAAGAAGATCATTACGATAAGCAGAGAGTTTGAAAGCGGTGGACGTTTTATCGGTGAAGAGGTGGCAAAAAAACTTGGTGTTGCATATTATGACAAGGATATCATTGGACAGATTGCAGAACAGTCAGGATTATCACCGGAGTATATCAAGGAAAATGCAGAGCTGTCCCCGAAGAAAGGTTTGTTTGCCTATGCTTTTTCAGGTCGTGATATTACCGGAAAATCAGTAGAAGATATGGTGTATGAAGCACAGAGAAAAGTAATTAGGGAAATCGCTGAAAAAGAAAGCTGTACAATCATAGGAAGAAATGCAGATTTTATTTTAAGGGACAGGAATGATGTGCTGAATGTATTTATACATGGAAACATGCCGGAAAAAGTACAACGCATCTGCAAATTATACCATGTTACAGAAGCTGATGCTGTAAAAATGATAAATGATACAGATAAAAGACGCAGAACGAACTATAATTTTTATACGGAACAGAAGTGGGGAATGGCAGGCAATTATACATTGTCTTTGAACAGTTCTGTGTTAGGATATGATATGTGCCGGAACATCATAATGGACTGTGCAAACATATAAGAATAATAGGGACAAATAATTCGAAAAGGGTTATTTGTCCTTATGGGAAACAATAAAGAAAAACTCACCTCAAAACAGATGAAATCTCAATCGGAATCTGTAAAGGAGAAAATATCCTGTGAATAAGTATCTGATTCAGCCGCAAAGTGGTATACGAATTGACGTAAATGAAGGACAAAGAATAGAAGTTGGCAGTATCATCTATTCAAATGGCAAAATTGAAATAAAAAAACCTTTGTCAAAAGCTGGAGACAAAATAATATTAAAGGCACTTGTTGATTGTGTTTTAGGAATATCAGCTTGCAGTGTATCTGAATGCGATACAAATAGCGGAATTTGTACTGCGATTGCTGTATATGTAGAGTAACAACTACCCGGCTTTTCGAACTGCGTAAGACAGTATAAAAACCGGGCAATCGAATCTTCTAAAATAGAAGGAATTACCGGACAGGAGCAAAAGTGATGAAGATTGAAGTGATACAAGCGCATAGGAACATTTCGGACTATGAAATTTAAAAGTGACTTATAAATTTGCTAATATCTTCCAAAACAAGAGCAGATTCACTACCATAAGTGCATAAAGTAACTGATACATACAGATATGAAACAGGAGGTATATGCAATGTTAAATGAATCAGTAATCAATGTATTAAAAAACGGTATGTGGGATCTTGCAACCTGCGCAAACGGAGAGCCAAACGTAGTCCCGGTTGCATTCAAGGATGTTACAGAGGATGGTAAACTGGTGGTAGGAGATGTTTTCTTAGAGACAACCTTAAACAATATTAAGGCAAATGATGGAAAAATCGCTATTTCCGCATACGATGCACAGAGTCTGGAAGGATACCAGATCAAGGGAACTGCCGAGTATGTGACCGAGGGAGAACTGGTAGATACTTTTAAGCAGATGGTTGAGAAGATGTTTAACGGTGCAGCAACCGCAAAGGGAGCACTCATTATTACACCTTCAAAGGTAATTGTTACAACACCCGGAGCAGATAACAAAAAAGAGATCTGATCGAAAATATACTAATAAATTTCATAGTAACTTTAAAAAAGATCACCTTCGAGCTATAATGATACCAGACAAAGCTTGAAGGTGATTTTTATGGCAAAATATCAGAAAAAATTAGATGATGATATACGTTGTCCGCTTGAATACGGACTCGCAATATTTGGCGGCAAATGGAAGTCACGTATTATATGCGTGCTGTCAGCGAACGAAAAGCTGCGCTACAGTGAAATCCGCAGGGAAATGTATAACATTACCGATGCAGTTTTAGCAGCAACCTTAAAGGATATGATTGAAGATGGAATTGTTGACCGGAAGTCCTATGATGAAATTCCACCCAAAGTGGAATATTCGCTGACCGGAAAAGGAAAATCCGTCGTTCCTATTTTACAGAGTATTTGTGAGTGGTCAGATGTATTCTATAAGGAAGATGGCGAAAAGGAAATGGTACAGTGTCAGAAATGTGATCATCACAGATAGGAGCAGTTATGCTTAAGTATACAGAAGAAAAAATATTTACACAGGAGCAGGTACAGCAGTTGTTTTTGTCCGTTCACTGGATTTCCGGAAATTATCCGGAACGCTTATACAAAGCGCTTATGCATTCATCAACGGTATTAACTGTGTGGGATGATGAGAAGCTGGTCGGATTGGCAAGGGTGTTAGATGATACTGAGATGCTGGCACAGATTCATTACGTGCTTGTCCACCCGGATTATCAGGGTCAGGGAATTGCCGGTAAGATGATAGAATATATAAAAGAGAAATATAAAGATTTCCTGTATATTGAAGGAATGCCGGAGGATAAAAACAATGTGCCATTTTATGAAAAACATGGCTTTTCTGTCATGGAAAATGGTGCTGCAATCCAGATCTGTAATTTAAGTGAGGAAAAATAAAAATGTAATAATTTATAAGCGGGTAGCAGACTGGTGTAAATCCGGTTTTGCTGCTCGTTTTACTTTATTTTTTTATGCAGAAAGAACATAGAATTGGCATTTACATAAATGGGAACATGGATTATTGTGTTAAAAGATAGAATTATAGTTTGTTTCGACAGAGATAACCATAAGACAAGAGTGAGGTATAGGAAATGCACATTGGGCATCGTCAGGAAGAAACGAAAATATCATTTGACAAGATCGGTGAGAAAGCAAACGCCGCTGTGGAAGAGGTAATATATAGAAATAACGCAGTAGGTGCGATCGTAGGATATTATGATGAGCCGCTGACGATTCTTTCAGTCAGCGATTATCTGTTGAATGAACTGGGATATACACCGGAAACCTTTACACAGATTACAGAGGGGTCACTACGCAAACTTTTTTCGACGAACGATTCATCGTTTCTGGAAGCCGACCGGTTCCCAAAGATCAAGGGAGAAGGCGAGGGCAAGATTTATACGGCAGGTGGCGCACTGGTCACGGTACATCTGTTTAAAGACGATGCTGTTGATGCAGACGGTGTAACGGTCTGGGTGATGTCTGTCAATGTTGACTGGGAAAATGAAAACCTAGCTTTGATCATGGAGGCGCTGGAATCGGCTTCGTGGTATATGGATTGTGATGAAAAAAGTAATATTACACAGGTCTATTGGAGCGCTGCTTTTCGTAAGATTCTGGGGTATCGTGATACCATTGATTTTCCAAACAGGCTGGAAAGCTGGTCTGATCTGCTGCATCCGGATGACAGGGATATCATCCTTAAGCGGCTTACAGATGCCATTCAGGATCATACCAACCGGATAAAGTATGATGTGGAGTACCGGCTTCGCATGCAAAACGGAGATTATCAATGGTTTCGCGCAATTGCAGAAGTCACCAGACGGGCAGATGGTTCCGCACTGCGTATCAGTGGTGTTTTGTGAACATCGACAAGAGCAAAAAGGATGCTTTGCAGGCAGGTAAAGTGGATGTACTTCTTCAGAAAAATGCATCCATGGAGCATCTTGTACATAGTGTGACACGTATGGTGGATCATTTTGCCATCTGTGATCTAAAGAACGATCAGTATGAGTATACGAGAATTTCCCTAAGCTCGAATTATCCTTCCAGCGGAAAGTACAGTGATTTTATAAGGCTTGTGTTTGGAAGATTCAAGACACTGCCGCCACTGGCATCTCTGGAAACATTACTTTCTCCGGAGTATCTGCGTACCGCACTTCAGACGGAGGACAGTATGCTGAAGTTTGAGTATTGTTCTGTAGAAGAAGATGTGTTCCGCATGGCTAATTTTATTCCGTTGGAGTGGGAAGATGGTGTAGTCTCCAGCGTCCTTTGGGCTTCTACCGATATTACGTCGGTTAAAATGAATGAGATCGCGGCACGTAAGGCTTTGACGGATGCTTATCATGCGGCTGACCGGGCGAACCGGGCAAAAACAGAGTTCCTTTCCAATATGTCCCACGATATCCGTACCCCGATGAATGCGATTATCGGTATGACAGCAATTGCGGGGGCAAGTATCAATAATCCGGAACATGTGCTGGAGTGCCTTGGAAAGATTACTTCTGCCAGCCGCCACCTGCTGGGACTGATCAATGAAGTACTGGATATGGCGCGGATTGAAAGTGGAAAGATGACACTTGCAGACGAAGAATTTAATCTCTCCGAACTTGTAGATAATCTTCTTACAATGGTAAAATCCGGAATCGAGGAGCACCATCACAACTTAGAGATTCATATCAATAAAATTAAACATGAAGATGTCTGTGGCGACAGCCTGCGTATCCAGCAGATGTTTGTAAATATAATGAGCAATGCCATCAAATATACGCCGGATGGTGGAAAAATCGTTTTCTCGATTGAGGAGAAAGCAAATAAAAATTCAGAACTCGGCTGTTATGAATTTACTGTGGAAGATAACGGTATCGGCATGACGCCGGAATTTCAGAAGATCATGTTTGAGCCGTTTACCAGAGCGGATGACCATCGTACCACGAAGGTGCAGGGCACGGGTCTTGGCATGGCAATTATGAAAAATATTGTGAATATGATGAATGGTACGATCCATGTGGAAAGCGCGCCGGACAAGGGAACGAAGATCAGTGTGACCATCTATCTGAAACTTCGTGAACAGGATGACGATACGATCCGGGAGCTGCGCAATCTTCCGGTTCTGGTCGTTGACGATGATCAGTCTTGCTGTGAGAGTACCGCTGCTATTTTAAATGAGATCGGTCTTTTCGGAGAATGGGTTTTGTCCGGGCAGGAGGCCATAGAGAAAGCCTTTCTCCGTCATGAGCAGAATGATGATTATTTTGCGATCATTATGGATTGGAAGATGCCGGTCATGGATGGCTACGAAGCGACGGCAGCGATCCGTTCAATCAAAGGACCGCGCAGCCGTATCCCGATTGTTGCTATGACAGCGAACGCATTTGCGGAAGATGTCCAGATCGCGAAGAATGCGGGAATGAATGAACATATCGCAAAACCGCTTGACCTTGACAGATTAAATGAGGTACTTGCAAAGTGGTTGATGAGATAAAGATTTACCTGAACATCATGGTCGGATAAGACAGAGAAGTCTTATCCGGTCTTTTGGTATTTGATACAATAAATCACCTACTGCACAGGCAAATACTTGTATACAGATAAAAGTAGAAATTGTGCAATTATTGATTGAAATAGTACAAGAAAAACGGAAGCTTATAGCGTATTATTGATATATATGATGTTGTAGTATACAAGGAGAATCCATATGGCAGTTGAAAGAAAAACATTGACGCAGCTTTTCGTTCCGATTTGTTTTGAGACACTTTTTTATATGTTATCGGGAATGGTCGACACATTGATGCTGTCTTCGGTAAGCGACCAGGCGGTCGGTGCGGTTGGCACGGCCAATACATACATCGGTGTTTTCATTATTATGTTTGGCGTGATTTCATCCGGCATGGTTGCGGTCATGACACAGAATATCGGAGCAGGAAGACCGGGCGTTGCATATCAGGCGAGACAGCTTGGACTGATCTTTAATGCAGTGGTTGGAATACTGATGTCAGCATTTTTAGCAGTCTTTTCCGGAACGATACTTAAAATTGTAAGTATCGCACCGGCACTGCTTGAACCGGCACAGACCTATCTTTGCATTGTCGGTGGGGCATGTTTTTTAAATGCACTGATTCCGATTTTTGCAAGTTATCTGCGGGTGTTTGGATATACAAAGCAGTCGCTGCTTGCATCGGTTGCCGGAAATGTGGTTAACTTTATATTGAATGCAGTATTTTTGTTTGTTTTCCACTGGGGCGTTATGGGAGTGGCAACAGCAACGGTGATCTCCCGTGTTGTAAATCTGATCATAGTTGCAACGATGGGAGCAGTTCTGATCAAGGCGAAGAACAGCCCGGAGCGGATGCCATCACGCAAGATCCTTGGACAGATCATCCGGATCGGATTCCCGTCAGCCTGTGAGACGGCACTTTATAATATTGCAATGACGCTTGTCGTTCGTTTTATGAATCAGATGGATAACGATGGAATGAATGTTACCGCACGTTCCTATGCGATGCAGATCGCTAATTTTTCCTATTGTATCGGAGCAGCGTTGGCACAGGCGAATGCCATTATGACCGGATGGCGGATCGGTGCGAAGGAATATGAGGAATGTGATAAGGGAACGAGAAAGGCTGCCATCTACGGAGTGATCACTTCCGCCTGTTTTTCTGTGACATTTGCAGTGACAGGACGCTATCTGGTACACATATTTACCGATGATCCACAGATGATTGGTCTTGTGGTGAAGCTTCTTGTCATTGATATTTTTCTGGAATTCGGACGCGTGACCAATCTTGTGTATGGACAGGCATTAAAAACAAGCGGAGATGCGGTATTTCCGGTTATCATGGGAGCCATCTTTATGTACCTGTGCGCAGTCGGAGGAACTTATTTCTTTGGAATCCGTCTCGGACTGCTGGCAATGGGAGCTTATATTGCGATGGCAAGTGATGAATGTGTGCGTGCAGTCGGAATGGTGCTTCGCTGGAAGACCGGAAAATGGCGGAGTAAGAGACTTGTCGAATAATGGGAGCAGGGCATGTATTTTGAATTGAAAGAAAATAAACCGCATGGAACACCGGAGCATCCGTTCAGCCTGTATCATATACAGAATGTGAGCCATGCGTTTCAGATCCCGGTGCATTGGCACGATGAACTGGAGATCATCTATGTAAAAAAGGGAATGTTAAATGTAACAATTTCCGGTGAACATTATACAGGGGATACCGGGGATGCGTTTGTTGTGTCACCGGGAGATCTGCATTTTATGGGATCCGATACGGGTGATGTGAATTATTATACGTTTTTATTTCCGTTGGAATTTGTGACTTTTCAAGCAGACGACCTGTTTACACAGCTTGTTATGGAGCCGCTTAAGAGTGGGAGAAAGGTATTTCAGATCCCGGTTGGAAAAAGTATCGGGGATCTGTGTGAATCCCTGCTTGCCCTGCATGTGAAACAAAAGGAGAATCTGCTTGCAGTGCAGATAGAGACGAAAATCGTACTTCTTCAGTTTTTGCAGCGGATGTGGAAGAACGGTTTTCTTATTGAGAACGACACAAGTGGCAGAAATATCATCGAAAAAGAGATGATTTCATATATTCAGGAAAATTTCGCAAACGAGATCTCACTGAAAGAGTTTGGCACACAGTTTCATTTATCGGAGAAATATATCTCGCGTTATTTCAAGGAACATTTTCATATTACGTTGTCGCAGTATGTGAATCATCTGCGGCTGGAACATGCCAGACAGCTTTTGAAGGAGACGATGCTGCCGGTTACAGAGGTGGCGTTGCAGAGCGGGTATGCGAATGTCAGTTATTTTATCCGCAGCTTTAAGAAAATGTATGGAGTATCACCTTTAAAATACAGGAAAAATAAGAATGCAAAATAAATTGTGCACAACCTATTGACAAAACACACAGCAGGTTGTATTTTATTTACATAATAAATTGTACACAATTAAATAGACAACAACCATATGGGAAAACGGAGGATATAAAATGAGTAGATTTTATGATTTTGAAGCTGAGGATGCTATGTGTGTGATGCATAAGATGGATGAGTATCAGGGAAAAGTGGTTCTGGTTGTGAATACTGCGACACAGTGTGGATTTACACCACAGTATGATGATCTACAGGATATTTATGAAAAATATAACAAACAGGGCTTGGAGATATTAGATTTACCATGTAACCAGTTTGGCGGTCAGGCACCTGGTACAAACGAGGAAATCGCAGCCTTTTGTGATGCCAAATACGGGATTACCTTTCCGCAGTTTTCCAAGATTGATGTAAATGGAGAAAAGGAACATCCATTATACAAATTCCTGAAGGAGCAGAAGGGATTTGAAGGCTTTGACAAAGGGAATCCTTTATCTATTTTATTAAACGTTAAATTAAAAAGAACAGATCCGGATTATAAGAACACACCGGACATTAAGTGGAATTTTACCAAGTTCCTGATCGACCGTCAGGGAAATGTTGTGGAACGGTTTGAACCAACAAAGGATATGGAGATCGTATCTGAGAAAATCAGAGAGTTATTGTAGGAGATGCTGATATGAGATATAATTATTTAACAGAAAATACATGTTCACAGATGATTTCATTTGATCTGAATGGTAATATAGTAACCAATATAAAATATATGGGCGGATGCGACGGCAATCTGCAATCTTTAGAAAGGGTGCTTGATGGCTGGACGGTAGAAGAGATTGAAGCTAAGATCGGTGATATTAAATGCGGAAGAAGACTGACTTCCTGCTCTGGGCAGCTTGCGATCGCAGTAAGACAGGCATACAACGGAATCTTAGAACCGGAAGCACATTAACCAATTAAGAATATGAGTGATAAATATGATGTACTAAAGATCGATAACCAATTATGTTTTCCATTATATGCGTGCTCGAAGGAGATCGTAAGAAGATATAAGCCTTTTTTGGAGGAGATAGACCTGACTTATACGCAGTACATTACAATGATGGTATTGTGGGAGAAGAAAGAGATCAATGTAAAGGAACTTGGAAAGCAGTTATTCCTTGACTCCGGTACCTTAACACCGGTATTAAAAAGGCTGGAACAGAAAAACCTTATCTCCAGACAGCGGGACAGCAGGGATGAACGGAATCTGATCGTCCGCCTGACGGCAGAGGGAGAGCAGTTAAAGGAAAAGGCGGTAAAGATTCCTGGTAAGATGGCAGGCTGTGTATCACTCAGTGAGCAGGATGCGGATGAGTTCTACCAGCTTCTGCACAAGGTTTTACAGTCCTTTAGGGATAAGTAAGTGGAAGATATGAATCCACTTGAAATTATGAAGCGTCAGGCTGCTTATATCAGCGGACACGAAAATACGCCTATCGAGGCACAGAACCGTGCAAAGAAGCTTTGCTGGGAATACAACCGCACTGCACCGGATGAGCAGGACAAGCGTCGTTCTATTTTGCAGGAGCTTTTCGGAACCTGCTCACCTATGACCGGTATTGAGCCGGATTTCCATTGTGACTATGGCTTCAACATCCATACCCATGGTCTGGCGGTGATAAATTATAACTGTGTGATCCTGGATACATCCCCGGTAAATATAGGAGCAGGTGCGTTCATTGCTCCCGGTGTGTGTCTTGCCTGTGCCGGTCATGCGATTGATCCCGGGCAGCGGAGCCATGGCATAGGCACATCTGCGCCGATTACATTAGAAGAAAATGTCTGGATCGGGGCAAATGCCACAGTTTGCGGAGGTGTGACCATTGGAGCGGGATCGGTCATTGGTGCAGGGAGTGTAGTAACACATGACATTCCGGCAGGAGTGATCGCAGCAGGCGTCCCTTGCAGGGTAATCCGCCCTATTACAGAAAAGGATAAGATTGCACCGGAAGAGATCCTGTTCTAAGACAGAGAAGTCTTATCTGGTCTTTTTTTGGAGGAAAACATGGATCTGTTAAAGGATAATTTAAAGAAACTGTATTTTCGTTTTTTGATTCCGTCTCTCGGAAGTGCCATGGTAATGTCGATCTATACATTGACGGATGCGATCGTGATCGGAAAGGGTGTGGGTGCAGATGCACTGGCGGCATTGAGTATCACAACTCCGCTCCTGTGTATTCTGATGTCGATGGGTATCCTGTTTGGGGTAGGCGGATCGGTGCAGATGAGTGTATGTAGGGGAACCGGTAATCAGGAAAAGGCAAACCGCTTTTTTACGCTGTCCTTTGCAGCATTAGCCGTGATCGCACTGCTGCTGTGGCTGGGATATGGCTGTAATATTTCTGCGTTGCTGCGGCTGATGGGTGCGAACCAGACACTTTATCCGTATGCCATGGCATATATGAAGTACATCAACCTGTTTCTTCCGGTAGCGGTTTTTTCCAATTACTTCGCGATCTTTGTCAGAGCAGACGGAGATCCGAACCGGGCAATGTTCGGGGTACTGCTTGGCGGTGTTGTAAATATTGTGTTAGATATCGTCTTTGTATTTCCATTGCAGATGGGAATCGGAGGAGCGGCACTGGCATCGGTGCTTGGAATGGTCATTCAGGTATTAGTCGGATTGTCACATTTTTTCAGCCGTAAAAATCAGTTAAAGTTTATCCGCCCAAAGCACGTATCTGCAAGCATAAGACAGATCATAGGCAGTGGAATACCAAGCTTTTTTAACGAATTTGCCAATGGCTTTATTGTCCTTTTATTTAATATACAGATATTGAAGTATTGCGGGGATGTGGCGTTATCGGTATACAGTGTCATCTCAAACTGTGTGATTTTATTCAACTCGCTGTTTACCGGAGTAGGACAGGCAGCCCAGCCGATCATTGCAACGAATTATGGTGCCGGTGAATGGGGAAGAATTAAAAAGGTAAAGAGGATGGCATTTCTAACGATTATGGTTCTGGGACTGCTCTTTTCACTGAGTGGTATCCTGTTCCCAATGGGCGTCTGCTCTATCTTTATCCGGTTGAATGATGGAATAAGAGCAATCGCACAAAAGGGCATACGGATGTATTTTGCAACCTTTTTACCAATGGGGATCAACCTGCTGGCGTCCTATTATCTGCAATCGGTTTTACGGGTGAAGCAGTCTCTGGCTATTTCTTTGCTGCGTAATGTCTTTTTAAGCGGAGCCGCCATTCTGACCTTCCCGCTTCTGTTCGGTGGAAACAGCCTGTGGATCGTGATGCCGGTCGTGGAACTGGTAGTGCTGTGCTTAAGCCTGCTGTTTCTCGCACGGGAAGAGTCATAGATGCATCCGTTGACGCTATAGTTTTTTCAACACCTGTTTCAGATAGATACATGCAATAAGCGTAACGATTACTTCTGTAACCGGGAAAGCCATCCAGACACCGGTGACTGCAAAACTTTTGCCTAAGAAGTATGCGGCCGGAAGCAGGATGATGACCTGTCTTGCGGCTGAGATAACCATGCTTGGAATGCCAATGGAAAGTCCTTGTAAAGCATAACAGACCATAATCGATACACATGCAAAGACAAAGCTCATACTCGTGATGCGAAGAGCGGTTATTCCCATTGCGGTCATGTTATCTGAGGCATGAAATGCCGTCATGATCTGCTTTGGGAATAGCTGTAACAGAATAAGTCCGATCACACCAATGAGTGCAGAGTAGATGCCACTAAGCCGGATGGATTGTTTGATGCGGTCATGTTTTTTTGTGCCAAGATTGTATGCAACAATCGAGATAAGTGCATTATTCAGTCCAAATGCTGCCATGGATACAAAGGTATATAATTTGAAATAAGCACCGAAAACAGCGGCAGCAGTAGTGGAAAAAGCAAGCAATATTTTATTGATGCCAAAGGACATAATACTACTGATAAACATTGTGATTCCCGCAGGGATTCCAACGGAGCAGATATTTTTCAGGTAATACATATCCGGTTTCAGGTATTGGATGGAAAATTGTATTTCCTTATTGTATTTCAGGTTAAAGATCAGCCCGAGTGTCATAGCGATTATCTGTCCGGTGACTGTGGCGATTGCAGCTCCGGCAGTTCCCATAGCAGGCAGACCGAAGTATCCGAAGATGAGGACCGGATCGAGGATAATATTGATAACAGCTCCGGTTATCTGGGTGATCATGGTATAAGTAGTTCTTCCGGTAGACTGAAGCAGCTTTTCTAAAACTAACTGGAATATCTGTCCAAAAGAAAAGATACATATAATGGATAAATATGCAGATCCCATTGTGCAGATCGAGGATTCGCTTGTCTGGATCCGATAGAACCATTTCACACCACAAATCCCAAATATCAATAAAATAAAATAGACCATGAAGCTTAACAGGATGCCGTTTAAAGCAGTTTTATTGACTGCTTCCTGTTTTTTCTCTCCTAATAAGCGTGAGAGCAGCGCGTTTACTCCGACTCCGACACCTGTTCCGAGTGCAACAATCACATTCTGGATTGGAAATGCAAGGGAAACTGCGGTAAGAGCATCTTCACTGTAATTGCTTACAAAAATATTGTCCACAATATTATAGAGTGCGCCGACCATCATAGACAGGATCATCGGTGCTGCCATTGTTAAAAGTAATTTATTTACGGGCATAGTGCCCATTTTCTGATCTTCCATATAATTCCTCATTTCTCCTTTCAGCTTTTTCGCCTTTATGATAGCAGAAACATGAGAAAGATAGAATTTGATATATAGAAATGGCATTAGAAAACATCTAATGATTGAAAAAGAAAATAGATACATTTATACTGGAAGAGACAGGAGGAAGCTTATGAATACACAGCAGTTACAGTGCTTTCTATATGTGGCAGAGAGACTTAATTTCACAAAGGCTGCGGAAACACTGTTTTTATCCGTACCTACCGTGACGCATCATATCAAAAGTCTGGAAGAAGAACTTGGAATCCTACTTTTTTACAGGAATTCCAGAGTTGTTAAGCTGACAGAACAGGGAGAAAAATTTTACTTTGATGCAAAGGATATTTTCCTGCGTATGCAGGATGTCAGAGATCAGTTTCATAATTATATGGAACAGGAAACGGTGCTGCTAAGGATCGGATGTATGACAGATACGGAATTGGAAAAATTAGAACCGGTGTTAAAACAGATGAGGAAGAGCTATCCGCATATTCGTCCCAAGGTGATTGTACGAGATTTTTATGACTTGAAAAACCTATATGAAAACCAGCAGTTAGAACTGGCAATCGCGACCTATGGATTGTCAACGCAGAGCAGTTTTAAGAAACTGAGAGTATATGAGAGTTATGCAGTTATGCCACCGGATCATCCGTTTGCGAAGGAGACGGAACTGACTTTTGAGCAGATCGCAGATCAGGAATTAATTACTCTTCCGCCAAAGTGTATCCCTTTCCAGAGAGGGAATAAATTTCAGGAGAATCTGACCCTGCATGTGCAGGATCATATCCATATTGTAAGTGAAGGAGAGACAGAGAGTATTCTGCTTGCAAAATGCGGGTATGGGATAGCCATTTTACCGGGATTTCTGATCCCACCACAGGAGGACATCATATCCATTCCGATTGTAGATACGAAAAATGTAGAATATGGCATTTATTATCGGAGCAGGGAAAAGCATATACTGTCTTTTATCAGATCTTATATGGATGCTTTAAATAGGAAAAAATGAATGTTGTATATAAACACATATAATGCTAAGTGATTACATATGTATTGACTTAGCATTGTCGAGCTGTTACTCTAATAAAAAGCAGGTATAGGAGGTAATAGAAATGGCAAGTACGATTCAGATAAGAGTAGATGATGAATTAAAGAAAAAATCAGATGAATTGTTTCGAGATCTTGGAACAGACACAACAACGGCAATCCGTATGTTTTTAACACGGGCACTGGCTGTGAATGGTTTTCCTTTTGAGATAAAGAGAGCAGCAATAAATCCGTATGAGGCATTAACAGAACAGGATATATTAGATAAGCTGGAGAAGTCACGTGAGCATGCCGCCAAGGGAATCTATAAAGACGCTGCAGAAGTTTCATGTGATATGAGGAAAAAATATGGATTATAAAGTAGTAGTTACAAAAGATGCGGAAGAGGATCTGGAACGTTTTATTCAGTATCTGATTGTAGAGAAGAAGAGTATACAGGCAGCAGAAAATGTACTGGATGATTATGATGCAACGATCGAAAGCCTGGCACATGTGGCAGGAAGTTTGAAGTTATGTGATAATCCAAAGTTACGTGAGTTAGAATATCACCGCATTCATTTTCTGAATCATAGATACTTTATGCTATATCGAATTATAGATCATGTAGTAGTTGTGGACAATATTTTTCATGAGCTTCAGGATTATGAAAATAAATTATATTAGTCATATAATATTGTGCGTATAGGAATTGACCACTGTATTTGAGAATACATGATGATAAGATCCGGGAGAAAGACATGAACCATAAAAACAAAAAAAGAACCACATTTTTCCTCACATTTTTTTTCTGCATGCTCACCTGTGCGGGCGTGTTACAGGCGAAGGAATCCAAAGAGGTAGAGATCGTATTTACCCACGATCTGCATTCCCACATCAACAGCTTTTCGACGGTATACGACGGAAAAGATACGAATATCGGTGGATTTGCAAGAATCGAAACCATCATAAAGGAGAAACGGAAAGACAATCCGGGACTGCTTGTCGTAGACGGTGGCGATTTTTCCATGGGAACCTTGTTTCAGACAGTGTTCACGACACAGGCATCGGAGCTGCGGCTGCTTGGTGAGATGGGATACGATGCCACCACCTTTGGCAATCACGAGTTCGACTACCGGTCAGAGGGATTAAATGAGATGCTTTACACTGCAAAAAACAGCGGGGATCCCCTGCCGGAACTTCTGCTTTGTAACGTAGACTTTTCGAACGAGAATGAAGTACAAAAAAGCGTTCATGATGCATTTGATGCCTATGGTGTGAAAAAATATGTAGTCGTGGAAAAAAACGGTATGAAGATCGCGCTGCTAGGTGTATTTGGAAAAGATGCGCTTGCCTGTGCGCCGACCTGTGATCTTACCTTTACCGATCCGGTTACGGCAGTAAAGGATACCGTGGCAGAGATTCAGAAAAACGAACAGGTCGATATGATCGTCTGCCTTTCGCATTGCGGTACCAGTGAAAATGCAAAGTCCTCGGAGGATGAGATCCTTGCACAAAAAGTACCGGAGTTGGATCTGATCATCAGTGGTCATTCCCATACACTCTTAGAAGAGCCGATTGTCTATGGGGATACTTCGATCGTATCCTGCGGGGAATATGGCAAGAATGTAGGAACACTGATTATGCAGCAGAAAGAAAACGGTCGGTTTCGTATTACGGATTACGAACTGATCCCGACGACTGCGGATATCGCCGATGATGCACAGACTGCACAGAGTATCAGTGAGTATGAGAAGACGATTGATACGGATTATCTGGCACAGTTTGGCTATACCTCCAATCAGGTGTTAGCGCACAATACCTATGAGTTTGATACGGTAGAAGATCTGTATCAGACACATACCGAGCACAATCTGGGGGATATCATGTCGGACGCTTACGTCTATGGAGTAGACCATGCCTGTACCGGGGATGATCATCCGGTGGATGTTGCCATTGTTCCAAGCGGAACAGTGCGGGATACGTATGTGACCGGAGATATTACGGTATCCGATGTATTCAACAGCTTTTCACTTGGAATCGGAGAAGATAAGATACCGGGGTATCCATTGATCAGCGTATATCTGAGTGGACAGGAACTGCGTACGGTAGCAGAAATAGATGCATCGATCTCGGATCTCATGCAGACGGCACGGTTGTATATGAGCGGTCTGAATTTTACCTATAATCCGCACCGGCTGATCTTAAACCGTGTGACGGATGCCTATCTGACGAATCCGGATGGTTCCCGCATTGAGATCGAAGATGATAAGCTCTACCGCGTGGTTGCGGATCTTTACAGCGGACAGATGTTAAGCGCAGTTACCGATATGTCAAAGGGTCTGCTGTCAATCGTACCAAAGAATGCAGATGGTACAACAATTGAGGATTATGCAGACTGTATCGTAATGGATGGAAAAAAGGAATTAAAGGCATGGGCTGCAATCGCTTCCTATCTGGAATCTTTTCCGGAAAATGAAGACGGAGTTGCCGAGATACCGGAGTATTATAGTAAGCTGCATGACCGTAAGATGGTAGAGGATAAGACGGATCTGGTAAGCCGCATCAGCCATCCGAATAAGTATGCGGTTTTGATCGTGGCAGTTGTGGTGGTATTGACCGCACTGCTTATTACCGTGATCTTTGTCATTTGCCGGATCGTCCGGAAAATATGGCGAAAAAGGAAGAAATAAGCAGATATGGTGTCGTAGACAAACAGATGCGTGTGTGCTATATTTATGACTTGGAATGATCAGACAGAGAAAGACGTGAAGAAAGTGCGAGAGAAGTTAGGACTGAATCAATTAGAAAATGAAGTACCGTTGTCTGCGATGTTATCCATGGAGCAGCCGGTACTTGTAACGGCAGACAGCAATGTGAGTGGAAAAATGTATCTGGCAGCAGAGTTAGAGAAGTTCCATTCGATCGGTATGGATGCAGTAGCATCTGCGTGTAATGAACTTTATGCCATGCAGGCAAGACCGCTTTTGTTTTCCGACAGTATTGCCTGTGCAAGACCAAAAGCAGAGAAGATCCGTGAGATCGAATCAGGCGTGGAGCAGGCATGTATCCAGGGCAGTGTACGTTATACGGGAAGCCAGATCAAGGATCTGCCGGAATTTTTTTCCTATGATCAGTACGACCTGACGGGATTCGCAGTTGGTATCCGGGATAAGGCAGCCGAGGCAGAGCAGATTCCGTTTTCCGATGGGGATGTGATCATCGGGCTTGCATCGAACGGATTACATAACAGTGGTTATATTGTAGCCAGAAAAAAGCTATACTTAAGTAAGGCAACGATGGAAAGCTACTATGAGACCTTAGGGGCGACCTTAGGAGATCTGCTGTTGCAGCCGACCAGACTTTACCGGACACAGATGGAGACGCTTCGTAAGAGCAAGGTGACCGTTAAGTCCTGTGTGCCGGTGGCACAGGGAGGATTAGACCGTGCAGCACGCAGACTTTTACGTCATCAGGCAGGCGCAGTGTTAAAGCTTCGTACTTCGAGTATGATGCCGTTATATGAGATGCTGCACAAGGATGGCAATATCAGTGATGAGCAGATGCGGGAGACCTTTAACATGGGGTATGGAATGCTTTTTGTTGTTGCAGAAGAAGATGTGGATACGGTCGTAGAAGCATTGGAGAATATCGGAGAAAGACCGGAGCCGTTTGGACTGGTAGAACGGGATTCCTACAATATCCGCTACATTAAGGGATAATGTATCATTTGAGAGAAGAAAATAGAGAGGAGTGCAGCCGTGAGCACGCAGGATAAGCTGGAAAGAGTATTGCGGGATATACATGTACTGATATCCCGGAGTGAGCCATACGATAAGACAGGAAGTAAGATCATTGTAGAGAAACAGAAAATGTTCGAACAGTTAAGTCTTTTGAATAACTGTATCTATGAGATGATGGATGATTATGAGATCACACAGCAGAGCCGGGACAAGGCAGACCGTGAGGCGAAAAAGCGTGGCGATAAGATCATCTGGAATGCAAGCAGAAATGCAGAGGATGTCTATGCAGCGTCGGTGCTCTATACGGACGAGGCACTGACGAGGGTACAGGATATTGTGAAGGAGGCAGCCGGTTCGATCCATGAACTGTTAGAGAAAACGGAAAATGAGATGAAGCTGCGCCGTGATATTATCCGTGAGAACCAGTCTGAGTTAAAGAGCCAGTTACAGGATATGGTGGATACGGAGAAATACCTAAAGATTATTGAAGACCGCAACAAGGAACTCGAGAAGGAAAAGCGGGAAAAGGAAGAAGGCAAGGATGCTTACACCTTAGAAAAACAGCGTGAAAAGGCACGTTACGAGGATCGTAAGACAGAGATCAAGGTCAATCCGGAATATTTCGAGAAGATCGGAAAAGCCTTAGAGCAGGAAGCAGAGTTAGAAAGTGCAGATCTGACAGATCCTCTGCCAAAGGAGATCGAAAAGCCAAAGATCACCGTAGATCTTGACGCAGAGTATTTCAAATGGAAGAAGAATGGTGATAAGAAAAAATAGCAGGGAAGAACCGGTAAGGAGGAGCTAGAACAGCTCCTCCTTATAATTTTTTAGGGTGTCATAAGTGGCAAGGATCTCCTGATTCCCTTTTGTAAGCTGGTCACGGATCACCTCAGTGTAGATCACGGCCTTGTTGATGAGCTTATCATCGTGGCTGTCGATACAGGAATGCAGATATTCCGATAAGCGCAGAGCTTCTTCGAACTGTGTGACAATATCTGCCAAGATCTTTTTACAGGCGGTAATATCTACGAAATTGACCGGCTGTGTCTGGACGAGGAATCCGTTCGTAAGCTCCTCGATGTAGAAGGATGCATCCGATCCACGCACACGGATATAGGGCATCAGACTCGACTTGTGCAGTCTGCCGACAATAAAAAGCTTCTGGATCTCAAGGAAGATCAGATAGATGATAAATGCAACGGATATGGAGAAAACGAACAGGCTTGCAGAGTCATCGGCGAGCAGATCCTGTTTGAAGTAGCCGATGATAGCAAGGACACCGATCATTAACAGGGCAAATACCGGGCGGAAGGAAAGCCCTGCCACCAGTGATTTCCGGAATGAAGACAGATCCTTGTCTTTCAGGGGTATAAAGGCATAATGTTTTTTCATGCGAATCATCCTTTCAGGCGTATGGTACGCAATGTGTACCTGTGGTACGCTGGTTCTTTTTTCTATTTTATGGTTCAGGACACAGAATGTCAACCAACAGCGTATGTACTATTATGTGTAGAAAATTAAACAATAATTAAGAAATAGAAGAAGCCATGTTAAGAAACGGCTGTTATACTGGATTCGCTGTGGATATTCGAAAATATTCCTGTGTGCGAATGAAAAAGCGGACAGGATTTGCTATAATAGAAGGAAGGTTGGATTTATTTTTATGGAGAACAGAAATGGAGAAGGAATGACGATGAATATTTTAGTATGTGATGATGATAAAGAAATCGTAGAAGCAATCGAGATCTACTTACAGCAGGAGGGTTACCATATTATCAAGGCATATGATGGGGAACAGGCGCTTGCGCTTTTAAAGGAGAACGAAGTACATCTTCTGATCATTGATGTTATGATGCCGAAGTTAGATGGTATCCGTGCCACACTTAAGATCCGCGAGGAGAGCAGTATCCCGATTATTATTTTATCTGCGAAGTCGGAGGATTCCGATAAGATCTTAGGATTGAATATCGGAGCAGACGATTATATCACGAAGCCGTTTAACCCATTGGAATTAGTCGCAAGAGTAAAGTCCCAGCTCCGCCGTTACACGAAGCTTGGCAATGCAGCAGAGAATTCGCAGGCAGTCTATACCGTGGGCGGACTGATGATCAATGATGACTTAAAGGAAGTGACAGTCGATGGAGAAGTGGTCAGGCTGACACCGATCGAATATAACATTCTGTTACTTCTGGTGAAGAATCAGGGCAAGGTCTTTTCCATTGATCAGATCTATGAAAATATTTGGAACGAAGATGCGATCGGCGCGGATAATACCGTTGCAGTCCATATCCGGCATATCCGTGAGAAGATCGAGATCAATCCAAAGGAGCCGCGTTATCTGAAGGTGGTCTGGGGTGTCGGTTATAAGGTAGAAAAAGTATAAGACCGTTGTGAAAATATAGGATAGAAAGGTATGACTATTGAATGGAGAATAAGCGATATTCATCTATATGGAAACATATCTGCCTTGTGGTCCAGCTGATCCTTACCGTGATTTTTGTGGTGTCTGTTTTTATGCTTACCGCACTTCACAGCAAGCATATTTTAGACGGAACGAATCTTGGCAGTGCAGCATATCAGGACTCGGGCTGTTACAGCAAGTTATTTGAAAAAAAGACAGATGAACTGGTGCAGTTTTTAAAGCTGCGCGATAAGTTTGAGGATCATGGAGTCTACAATCCGGATAAGATCATCAACACCATGGGATATTCCCAGAACGGAACACTGCGTGCAACTTCGAACGGAACGCATGTGGTTGTTGTTACACAGGATTCCGAGGGAAATTTTCAGGTAGAAGCGCAGGATGACGTGGCGCTGGTGGAAGGTTCTTCCTCAGATGAAGCTTCTGACGCAGCGGAAGATGCGAAGCAGACGGCTGAGGAACAGCAAAAGCAGGAAGAACAAAAGCAGAAAAAGGAAGATAAAAAGAAGCTGTTAAATCTTTCGAATTACCGGCTGAGTGATCTGATCAGCTGGTCGAAGGCCGGCTACGATAAGCAGACCGGTGTGTTAGTAGAAAGTTATCTGCCGATCGGACAGAAGAGTATTGCGGATTCCTTAAAGGATGGGGATATTACCAAGAAACAGGCGGACAGTCTGTATCTGGCATTAGAGCAGACGCTTTCTGCGATCGGGGATGAAGAGACAAGCTATAAAAAGGGCTTAAATACTTTCCAGAGTGAAGAAACGAATCTGTCCTATACCTACAGTGAGAATGGAAGCCTGCTCTATTCAAATGTTACCTTGTCGGAAGATGCGCTTGCCTTTGCAAGGGCAAAGGGCAGTTATATGTATTACAACGACAAAGAACTGAAGTTCCGGACGAATGTAAACGGAATGGAGAGTTATTTTTATAATACCTTAGATCCGCTGCTGTCCGGGATGGGCAATCATGCCGAGCTTATGGTGGCAGTAGATACTACCTTCCCTTATCAGGATAGCTTTACGGATGGGGAAAAGGAATACAGCACACTGCGTCCGTGGGTGATGATCAGTGTGGTAGCACTGGTGATCAGTGTTTTTGGATGGATCATCACACTGGTCTATCTGACGAACAATGCAGGACGCGGGGAAAAGGAAGGCGTTGTTGTTTTATCCGTGATCGATCATATCAAGACAGAGATCTTTTTTGGTATCTTTGTGCTGATCACGCTTGCACTGATCGGAATTTCCTTCTCTGCATCGCGCAGCAGCTGGGATATACCGGGTATGCTGGTTCTGACAGGTGCGACAGCATTTGTCTACGATCTGGCATTCCTTGGCTTTTACCTGAGCATGGTGCGCCGGGTGAAGGCAGGGGTACTGTGGGAATACAGCCTTTTAAACTGGATCATAAAAAGTACGAAGCGTGTTCTGCATACCTGGAAGAGTTCGATCCGAGTTATTTTTCTCTTCGTGCTGAATGTGATCATGTTCCTTGCCCTGGGCTACTGGACATTTTCTGCAAAAAGTATGGTTGCAGCATGGATGCTTATTCTTATGATCCTGTTAGAAGGTGCATTATATCTGCGCAATATCGTACAGCATCAGGAGATAATGAAGGGAATCGAGAAGATCACAGATGGGAATCTGTCCTATAAGCTGCCGCTGGAGAATCTGCATGGAGATAACTGTGAGCTGGCAGAAGCGGTCAACAGTATCGGTGATGGCCTGCGTCATGCAGTGGATGAGAGTACGAAGAATGAACGGATGAAGGCGGATCTGATCACGAATGTATCCCATGACATCAAGACCCCGCTGACTTCGATCATCAATTATGTCAATCTGCTTAAGATGGAACGGATCGAAGATAAGCGGATCGCGGAATACATTGATATTTTAGATGAGAAGTCCCAGCGGCTCAAACAGCTGACGGAGGATCTGGTAGAAGCATCACGGATCAGTTCCGGTAATATCACGCTTCATATGACACGGATCAATCTTGTGGAGCTGATCTATCAGACCGGTGGTGAGTTCAATGAGAAGTTCGAAGCGAAGGATCTGACGACGATCACGAAGCTGCCAAAGGAAGCGGCATATATTATGGCAGATGGCAGAAGAATCTGGCGTGTGGTCGAAAATCTCTATAATAATGTCGCAAAATATGCAATGGCACATACGCGTGTCTATGTTACGATGGAAAAAGGGGAAGATGAGGTCAGCTTTGAGATCAAAAATGTCTCGGAGCAGGCATTAAACGTCGAAAGTACCGATCTGACGGAGCGTTTTGTGCGTGGAGATGAATCCCGTACGACGGAAGGAAGCGGACTTGGACTTTCGATTGCACGTAACCTCACGAATCTGATGGGCGGAACTTTCCGGATTGATTTAGACGGGGATGTCTTTACGGCAAGATTTACATTTCCGCTCGCAGAGCAGGAGGAAACTCCGGCTTCTTAGAAATGAGGATCAGAGTGCTTGATTTTTTGGATGGCTATCTATATAATTAACATCAGGTAAATGCGTCAGAGTGTTACCGTGATAAAGGGACAGCTCGTGACATTACACATATCATCAGATTTAGGAGGACACAGAATGAAACTGTATGAAGGTGGCGCATATCTGGTAAATGGTAACCAGATCGTTGCGGATACAGCCGAAGCCGCAGCAGCAATCAACAGTATGACAGGAAAAACCGTAAGTAAGGAAGAGGCAGCGAAGAATACGATCGCCTATGGTATTTTGAAGGATCACAATACCTCCGGCAATATGGAGAAGTTAAAGATCAAGTTTGATAAACTGACTTCCCATGATATTACATTCGTAGGAATTATCCAGACTGCAAGAGCATCGGGATTAGAGAAGTTCCCGATTCCTTATGTACTTACGAACTGTCACAACAGCTTGTGTGCCGTAGGTGGAACAATCAACGAAGATGACCACATGTTTGGCCTGACCTGCGCAAAGAAATATGGCGGCATGTATGTACCACCTCATCAGGCAGTTATCCATCAGTTTGCAAGAGAGATGCTTGCAGGCGGTGGCAAGATGATTCTGGGTTCTGATTCTCATACACGTTATGGTGCATTAGGTACCATGGCAATGGGCGAGGGTGGTCCTGAGCTTGTAAAACAGTTATTGGAGCAGACTTACGACATCAATATGCCGGGTGTTGTCGGTATCTATATGACAGGAACACCGGCAAAGGGTGTTGGACCACAGGATATCGCACTTGCAATTATCGGTGAAGTATTCGCAAACGGATATGTTAAGAATAAGGTAATGGAGTTCGTTGGACCGGGCGTGTCGAATATGAGCGTAGATTACCGTATCGGTGTGGACGTTATGACAACAGAGACTACCTGCTTGTCCTCTATCTGGAGAACCGATGACAAGGTGCAGGAGTTCTATGATATTCACGGAAGAAGCGGCGACTTTAAACAGTTAGAGCCGGGTGATGTTACCTATTATGATGGCATGATCGAGATCGACTTAAGCCAGATCAAGCCAATGATCGCAATGCCATTCCATCCAAGTAATACTTATACGATTGAAGAACTGAATGCGAACCTTCTTGACATCTTAGATGACTGTGAGAAGAAGGCACAGGTAAGCTTCAACGGACAGGTAGACCTGAATCTGAAGCAGAAGGTAAGAAACGGTAAGTTCTATGTAGATCAGGGTATCATCGCAGGCTGTGCCGGTGGTGGATTTGAAAATATCTGTGATGCAGCAGACATCTTAAACGGTGCAAGCATCGGTTCCGATGAATTTACCTTAAGTGTATATCCGGCAAGTACCCCGATTTATATGGAACTTGTGAAAAACGGAGCAGTTGCAAAGCTGTTAGAGACAGGTGCGATCGTTAAAACAGCATTCTGCGGACCATGCTTTGGTGCGGGCGATACTCCTGCAAACAATGCATTCTCGATCCGTCATTCAACCAGAAACTTCCCGAACCGTGAAGGCTCTAAGGTACAGAACGGACAGATCTCTTCTGTTGCATTGATGGATGCACGTTCCATCGCAGCTACCGCAGCAAACAAGGGAATCTTAACGGCTGCTACCGACATGGATGTAGATTACACGAAGCCAAAATACTTCTTTGACAAGACGATCTACGAGAACCGTGTATTTGACAGCCACGGTGTTGCAGATCCATCCGTAGAGATCCACTTTGGTCCGAACATCAAGGACTGGCCGAAGATGAGTGCCTTAACTGAGAATCTGGTATTAAAGGTTGTTTCTGAGATCCATGATCCGGTAACTACTACCGATGAGCTGATCCCATCCGGTGAGACATCCTCCTATCGTTCGAATCCGCTTGGTCTGGCAGAGTTCACACTTTCCAGAAAGGATCCGGAATATGTAGGACGTGCAAAGGCGGTACAGAAGGCAGAGCATGCAAGATTAGAAGGAACACATCCATGTGAGGTTCTTCCGGAGATCAAGGATGCCATGAAGGTGATCAAATCACAGTTTGCAGATGTGAACCACACGAATATCGGAATCGGAAGCACGATCTTTGCAGTAAAGCCGGGTGATGGTTCTGCACGTGAGCAGGCTGCTTCCTGCCAGAAGGTATTAGGCGGCTGGGCAAATATTGCAAACGAATATGCCACCAAGCGTTATCGTTCGAACCTGATCAACTGGGGAATGCTTCCATTCCTGATCGATGAGGGCGAGCTTCCGTTCACCAACGGTGATTATCTGTTCATTCCGCAGATCCGTAAGTCTGTAGAAGAAAAGGCAGATCAGATCACTGCATATGCGGTAAAGGGTGATCAGTTAGTACCGTTTACCTTAAGACTGGGTGAACTGACCGATGAAGAGCGTGAGATCATCTTAAAGGGCTGTTTGATCAATTATAATCGTAAATAAGACAGATGTTTGTGGCGCAGAATCAAGATCCAACCGGTTCTGCGCTTCTTCATCCCAAGCAATCATAAGTACCCGGGAAGGGAGAGGTATATGGAGGAACAAGAAAAGAACCTGACAAGTGATGGACAGGAGAAGAAAAAGGAGAAGGCAAACTGGAATATACGACCATATCTTGCAGTGGCACTGTTAACCTTTATTGTATTCTGCCTGTGTATCGCAGTATTTTTTATCATCTTGCGGTTTAACGGTGTTAAGGCGGGCTGGGATAAGCTGATGAAGGTACTGCAGCCGATTATTATCGGTGGAGTGATCGCATATCTGATCAATCCGGTCATGAAGTTTATCGAACGTCATTTAGATAAGCCGATGCAGGCGAAGATAAAGTCTGAAAAAGGTAGAAAGAAGTTCTGCCGTACGGTTGGAACCTTTGGTGCACTGGCATTTTTTCTTCTGATCATCTTTTTACTGATCGAGATGATCGTACCACAGCTGATCCAGAGTATCAGTGGTGTGGTAACGGATCTGCCGAACCAGGTGAACGGTTTTATCAAGTGGACAGATAATATTGCAAAAAATAATAACCAGTGGGCAGCTGTTTTAGAGGAAGCGGTACGAAAGGGTTCGGATTTCTTACAGAACTGGTTTAAGAATTCCTTCCTTCCGGACATCAATACCTACATTACAGAGATTACCAGTGGTGTGATCAATGTGGCAAAGGTACTGATCAATGCATTAGTGGGTCTGATCATTGCGGTTTACCTGCTTCTTAGTAAGGAAAAATTCGTAGGTCAGGCGAAGAAGATCATCTATGCGCTGATCCCGGCAAAACAGGCAAACGTTGTGATCCATACGATTCGTAAGAGTAATGAGATTTTCGGTGGATTTATTTCCGGTAAGATCTTAGACTCCGCGATCATCGGTGTGCTCTGCTATATTGTGCTTGCAATTATGCGTATGCCATACACGCTGTTAGTATCCGTGATCGTAGGATGTACCAATGTGATCCCGTTCTTTGGACCGTTTATCGGAGCAGTACCAAGCTTTATCATTATTGCACTGGCGGATCCGATCAAGGGAATCTATTTTGTGATCTTTGTGGTGATCTTGCAGCAGATTGACGGAAATATTATCGGACCGAAGATCCTTGGTGATTCAACCGGACTTTCTTCCTTCTGGGTTGTTTTTGCAATTTTAGTCGGAGGCGGACTGTTTGGCTTTGCCGGAATGCTGCTTGGTGTGCCGACATTTGCAGTAATCTATTATATTTTAAGCCATGTGTTCAGTTTTATTTTAAAAAAGCGCAAGCTTCCACCGGAGACAGAGGCATATATCTATGCAACGCATGTCGATTCTGCAACCGGTGATGTCGTTTATAACCGGAAGTATCAGGCATATTTAGATGCAAAGAAAAAAACGGAAGATAAAAAAGAAAGCTAAAAAATATTAAAAAAATTTTAAATATCAAATGATACAATATATAGTATCCTGTACCAATGAGAAGCAATAAATCTGGTTGTTACAGGATACTGTTTTTTTTGACAGAAACAGACGTGTATGATAAACTTAAAGCAATAATTGGGTGTACTATACCTGATAAAGGGTTTGAGGTGACATATTTTGGATAAATATGAATATAAATTGAAATTAGATGAGATAAAGAGCCTTGCGGGTGAGAAGCGTTATGAAGAGGCTGCACAGCTGGTAGATTCGATCAACTGGCGCAAAGTCCGTAATGTGAATTCACTTGTGATGGCAGGGGAGATTTATGCACAGGTAGGCCGCTATGAGGATGGGAAGGAGATCCTGCTTATGGCGTATGACCGTTCCCCGATCGGAAGGATGATCATCTACCGCCTGGCAGAGATCGCGATCAAGACGAAGAACTTTGAGGAGGCACAGGAGTACTACGATGAGTTTGTCGAGATCGCACCACATGATAATCTGAAATATGTTCTGCGTTATGAGATGAATAAGGAACAGGGAGCCGGATATGATGTTCTGATCGGGATCCTTGAGGAGTTAAAGGAACAGGAATATTCCGAGAAGTGGGCATTTGAGCTTGCATACCTGTATCATCAGGCAGGTGATGCAGAGGCATGTGTCAATGCATGTGATGAACTGATCCTGTGGTTTGGCGATGGTCCTTATGTAGAGAAGGCATTAGAGCTTAAGATGTTATACCAGCCGCTGAACAAGGTTCAGGAGGATAAGTACCGTGCCTTTAAGCAGCGCCGGGATGGCGTGGTTGAGGTACGGCCGACCGATACCTTAGAGTCCGGGGAGATCGTAAAAGAAACTGTCCAGATTCCGCAGGTTACGACGAATGCCAGTAAGTTCAATACCGTGAACTTACAGCAGGAGCTTGCAAAGAGCATGCAGCAGATCATGGATGCAACCGAGAAGGAGACGGTCAACGATCAGATGGATAACATCAAAAAGATCGTGGAAGAGATCCCATATCTGGCAATGCCGACCGAAGAGAAGACAGAAGAGAACTTAGAAGAAAAGTATGGACATATTGAGACCGATGAAGAGATCGACGGTTCATTGAAGATCAATTTTCAGGAGCTGTTAGCAGAGGACCGCGATGGACAGATCAGCATGATGGTGCCGGAACGCGCATTAGAGAAGCAGATCACCGGTCAGATGAATATTGAAGATATCTTAGAGGAGTGGGAGCGGACAAGACGTGCCGCAGAAGCTGCCTTAGAAGAAGCAAAACAGCGGAAGTTAGAGTCGGCAAAAGCGAAGGCACTTGCCCAGGCAGAAGACATTATGGACAGACTTGCTTCCGTGATCCCGCAGTTAGATGCCGGTATGACCCCGAAGGATCTCTTAGATCAGGAGTATCTGGGCAAGGCGGCAGCGATGGACAGCAAAGAGATTGCAAACATGATGACACAGAATCGTCCGAAGGAGGAAGCCGGACAACTAATGTCAGATATGAATGATATCTTACAGCAGCAGATCGATGAAATAAGCCATGTCAATGAGGGCATCGATGAATTCCTTGCCGGGGAACGGCAGGAGAAGCTGGAAAAACAGGAAAAACAGGAGACAGATCCGATCCTGTTAGCGGCAACACAGCGTATCCCGGATCTTCCGGTCGAAGATATGCCGATCAAAGATTGGCAGACAGAAGCTTTGGAAATGGGAACTCCTGCAAATGCAGAGACACAGGCAGAAGCTCCGGTCATCGAAGATACAGAAATCAGGGAACAGGAGTCAGATGACAGCAATGAGTCTGTCCGTGAAGAATCCGGTTATGAGGCAGAAAAGCTTATGGAGAATGAAGAAGCCACAGAGAGTCTGTCACCTGAGGATGAGGACGAGCCGTTTTCCGGACTGGATTTCACGGGAGTGATCGAACTTCCGGATGAAGTCAAAGAGGAAGTACGACAGACAGGAAAAGCTACGATAAAGTCCGATGTAAAAACCGAAGAACCACTTCCGGAGATTAAGCCGGTAACCTTAGATGAGCCAGAGACGATCCATGATACACCGGTTACACAGTTAAGTGCCCGCCAGAAAGAGATCTTTTCTTATTTCACCCCGGTCATGGGCATGGAAGAACAGCTTTGCCAGGCGCTTACCGGTGTGGAGAAGCACTTACGGCATCCGCAGAATGCATCCGCAGGGAATCTGATCATCCAGGGCGACCGCGGAAACGGAAAGACGGTACTGGCTACCAGCTTTTTGAAGGCTTTACAGGAAGATCTCGGAAGATCAGCAGCAAAGGTTGGAAGGATCGATGCCACTTCCTTAAATGGCAAGGATATCCCGGGTGTATTCCGTAAGATCAAAGGCGGCTGCCTGATCATTGAAAAGGCAGGTGCATTATCCAGAGAGACCGCAGTCCGGCTGTCACTGGCGATGGAGACACAGACAGAGGGGATTTTTGTGATCCTTGAAGATACACGTACCGGAATCAAAAAGGCATTGGGAAGAGATGAATCCTTTGCCAGAAAGTTTACAGAGAAGATCACGATACCGGTATTTACGAGTGATGAACTGGTTGCATTTGCCAAGTCCTATGCGAAGGAATTATACTATGAGATAGATAACATGGCAGTCCTGGCCTTATATAACCGGATCAGCAATATCCAGAGGCTCGATCAGGCAACCACGCTTACAGAGGTAAAAGAGATCGTGGATGAAGCGATTGCAAGTGCGGAGAAGTTCAGCATGAAGAAGATTTTCAGCGCGAGAAAGCGTAGAAATAGTGAATACGAAGTCCTTCAGGAGAAGGATTTTGAGGAATAGAGAGGGAATGTGTATGGGGAATTTTACAGAACTTGACATGTATTTATTTGGACAGGCAACACATTATGACATCTACAAGAAGCTCGGAGCACATCCGACGACGATAAAGGGGAAAAAAGGTGTCATGTTTGATGTCTGGGCGCCACATGCTGCAAGAGTATGGGTGATCGGAACCTTTAATGACTGGGATGAGACAGCCAATGAAATGGAGCGGTTAGAGCCGGGTGAGATGGGCATCTATGAGGTGTTCGTGCCGAAGGCAGCGGAAGGTGATCTGTATAAGTTTCTGATCGAGACACCGGATGGCAGACGGCTGTATAAGGCTGATCCGTATGCCAACTACGCAGAGGTACGTCCGGGAACAGCTTCTAGGATCTGTGATATTACGAAGATCAAATGGACAGATCAGACCTGGATGAAAAAGCGTCAGGAGACAGAGAATGTATATGAACAGCCGATGTCGATCTATGAGGTACATGTTGGTTCCTGGATGCGTCATCCGGGCAGAGAAGACGAGGGCTTTTACAGTTACCGTGAACTCGCAGAGGCACTGACAAAGTATGTAAAAGAGATGGGCTATACACACGTAGAGCTTATGGGAATCTTAGAGTATCCGTATGATGGTTCCTGGGGGTATCAGGTAACCGGTTATTATGCGCCGACTTCACGTTACGGATCCCCGGAGGATTTTGCTTATTTTATCAATTATCTGCATAAGCATAATATCGGAGTTATCTTAGACTGGGTACCGGCACACTTCCCGAAGGATGCACACGGACTTGCAGACTTCGATGGTCAGGCTCTTTACGAATATCCGGATCCACGTATGGGAGAGCATCCGGACTGGGGCACGAAGATCTTTAACTATGGCAAGTCTGAGATCAAGAACTTCCTGATCGGCAGTGCATTATTATGGATCGAGCATTATCATATTGACGGACTCCGTGTGGATGCCGTTGCATCTATGCTGTATCTGGATTATGGTAAAAATGATGGTGAATGGATCGCGAATAAATACGGTGAGAACAAGAATCTCGAAGCGATCGAGTTCTTCCGTCATACCAATACCCTGATCACTGGACGGAATAACGGAACCGTTATGATTGCCGAAGAATCTACGGCATGGCCGATGGTAACCGGAGCCGCACAGGATGGTGGATTGAACTTCAGCTATAAGTGGAATATGGGCTGGATGCATGATTTCCTTGACTATATGAAGTTGGATCCGTATTTCCGCAAGAACAATCATCATAAGATGACATTTGCAATGAGCTATAATTCCAGTGAGCGTTATATTCTGGTATTATCCCATGATGAGGTCGTACATCTGAAGTGCTCCATGTTAAATAAGATGCCGGGAGAAGGATTTGCGAAGTTCCAGAATCTGATGGCAGGCTATGCATTTATGATGGGACATCCGGGCAAAAAGCTGTTATTCATGGGACAGGACTTCGGACAGGAACGTGAATGGAGCGAAGAGCGTGAGATCGACTGGTTCCTCTTAGACCAGCCATATCATAAGGAATTGCATGACTACATGAAGGAACTGTTACATATTTACCGGAAGAACCGTTGTATGTATGAGTTAGATCATGGCTGGGACGGTTTTGAGTGGATCAATGCAGATGATGCAGACAGAAGTATTTTCAGCTTTGTGCGTAAGTCGAAGGATGGCAAAAACAATCTGCTCTTTGTCTGCAACTTTACACCGGTAGAGCGTGAGGATTACCGTGTAGGTGTTCCGAAGAAGAAAAAGTACAATCTGATTTTAAACAGCGATGAAGCCCGTTTTGGCGGCGAAGGAAAGGAACGTCCACAGGTCTACACTGCTGTGAAGTCCGAATGTGATGGCAGACCGTTCTCCTTTGCATATCCATTGCCGGCTTTTGGTGTCGCAATTTTCAAATATTAGGCAGCATGTGGGGAAAGAAGGAAAAATATGGGAATAGACCGCGAAGCACTGATAAGTGCAGGGATCAATTATGACAACGGACTCCGTTGTTTTGCAGGAAAAGAAGCACTGTACGAAAAGTATTTGAAAAAGTTCATGGATGACAAGCTGGTAGATACGGCAAAAGAAGCCCTGAAAGTATCGGATTTTCAGGGTGCATTAGAAGCGATGCACGCATTAAAGGGTGAGACAGGAACACTTGGCATGGAGAAGCTCTATGGTCTTTGTCAGGATGTTGTTACACTGATCCGGAATGAGAATTATACGATCGAAGATGTTGCAATGATCGTAAGCAATATCAACCAGGAATATGAATGTATGAAGTGTGCAGTGAAAAATGCACTTGTTGAATAAAAATCTTAAGTTTTTCCTCCGGGAATCCGACATATTAAGTAGAATGTCAGATTCCGGAGGAATTTTTATGTACATAGATAAGACAAAACAAAGCAGTGAGCAGACCGAACTTCAGAGATTACAGGAAAGAACGAAGGCAAAGAGCCAGACAGCAGGCAATGTGGAAAAGCAGAAGCGGACTGCTTCTGGGGATGCTGTTTTTCGGGTGGATAAGTCATCGAAGCAGAAAAAGACAGGCATGTACGGAAATGCAACGTATGAGCGCCCCATGCAGGATGGAGCAGACCTGATCGAGGATATTGAGAATCAGGCAGGCGCGATGGATGCAGAGCAGATGAAAAACAGCATGCTGTTTGCGTCACAGACAACCTCACCGCAGGATTACGATAAGTTAAATGAGGATGGTTTTTCCCTGAATGATACGAAGATCGAGACCGTTGTAACCGAGACGGATAAGATCAAGCTTGAACTTGCAAAGGCAGGCGTAGATATCAGTGCCTTTGGAGACGGACTCTCAAAGGAGCAGATCGAAGCGATGACAGGCAGTGTAGTCATGGCGAATGAACTGACATCCTTAGGCGATGGTGCGATCAAGTATATGCTTGATAATGAACTTGCACCAAGTGTTGGGAATCTCTATAAGGCAGAATATAGTGGAAGTGCCGCTTATACAGAACCGGATCAGCAGGCGGGAGATTATGCGGATCTGATGCCGGAGATCACGCGTGTGATCGAAGAGGCAGGACTTGAGGTCAATGACCGGACGATCGCAGACAGCGAGTGGCTGATCGAAAATGAGATTCCGCTTACTGCAGATAAGCTGTCTTATTATACCCAGTTACAGGAGCTTACGCTTCCACCGTCACAGGAACAGTTAGAGACGGCAGTGGCAACTGCCGTGGCAGAAGGAAATACACCACAGGATGCATTATTGATTCCGGGCTATTCCATGACCGAACAGGCAGAACATGGCGCAAAGGTGTTAGAAGAGGCAACGGATGAAGATCTCGCTTATCTTGTAGATGAAGATCTTCCACTTACGATCGCGAACTTAGAAAAGGCGCACGAGGCGACACAAAATGGCCAGAAATCAGCAGCTTCCGGTAAGGATACCTCAGACATACAGACACAGTTAAGCATGGTGACGGCACGCAGACAGTTAGAAGAGGCGCGTCTTGCGATGACTGCACAGGCAAATTATTCCCTGTTAAAGCAGGGAATCTCCATAGATACGAAGCCGTTAGCAGAGTTAGTCGATGCATTAAAGGCACAGGAAGACAGCTATTATAGTAAGCTTTTATCCCAGTCGGGTATCGAAGCAAGTGAAGAAAATGTTGCCGTTTTCCGGGAAACCATGCAGACCACGGAAGCGTTAAAGACGGAACCGGCATATGCACTTGCGATCCCGCAGGCAGATGAGGCAACGCTTGCCCGCTTAGAAGCAGAGGGAAAAGCCTTACAGGATGTCTTTGAGAAAGCAGGAGAAAGCTATGAGACGATGATGACAACGCCGCGTAGTGATCTTGGTGATTCGATCAAAAAGGCATTTGCAAATGTAGACGACATCTTAAAGGATCTTGGATTGGAAACAACTCCGGCGAATGAGCGTGCAGTCCGTATTTTGGCTTATAACGAACAGGCAATTACTAAGCAGTCTGTTTTAGAAGTAAAGGCAGTGGATGAAACGGTACAGCAGACCTTTAAAAATCTGTCTCCATCCGTTGTGCTTGAGATGATCCGTGAGGGCATTAACCCATTGGATATGAATCTCGAGGAGTTAAATCAGAAAGCAGTCGAGATCAGGGAAGATCAGGGGACGCAGGAAGAGGAGCGTTTTTCAAAATATCTCTGGAAGTTAGAGCAGAATCAGGCGATCAGCGAGGAAGAACGCAGTGCCTATATCGGAATCTACCGTCTGATCCGCCAGGTAGAAAAGACGGATGGAGCAGCCATTGGTTCACTGATGCAGCAGCAGGGTGAGATGACGATGAGAAATCTCTTAACACAGGTCAGATCCGGTAAGCACAGCAACAGAGAGTATACGGTGGATGATGATTTCGGCGGTGTGGATGCGAAGGCAGGAGAAACACTTTCCATCACAGATCAGATCGAGAAGGGCTATTATGCAAACCAGATCCATAATATTTTAAATGCAATGACTCCGCAGAAGATGCAGAATCTTTTTGCAGCTGGTGACTGGGAAGAGATGACACCGGAGCAGCTGGCAGAGACATTAGAATCCGCAGATGAGGAGTACGAGCTGGATCATGCCTATGCAAAGGAGCAGCTTGCAGTGCTGGATGAATGTGCAAAGGCATCCGAAGAAGCATATCAGATGTTAGAAGCATATGACATGCCGGCAACAGTATATCATGTTATGGCGGCAGAAGAATTATTACAAAACCGTAACAAGGCATATCAGAAGTTCTTTCAGAATGATCGTACCGAGGACGCCGATACCGATCTTGCAGCCGCAAAGGAAGAAATTCTGGAACGTTTTGCAGAGGCGGTGAAAACTCCGGAGGATATGGCAGAGGCACAGAAGGCACTTGCAGATACCGCTGAGAATGTCATGAAGACAATGATCATAGAGTCTGATCAGGTAAATTCTTTAGATATTAAGGCGATGAAGCTGTTAAATGCGCAGATCAGCCTTGGAACTGCCGCAGCGAAGGAAGAAAACTATGCAATCCCCGTTTTAGTAGGCGATGAAGTGACGAATGTTTCCTTAAAGATTGTCCGTGGAAAAGAGAAAAAGGGGATGGTGGATATCCTGTTTTCTACCGATATTACCGGAAAGATCGCAGCACAGCTTCGTGCTACGGAGGATGGTATCCGTGGATATGTGGTATCGGATACACAGACTGGCAGGGAGTGTTTAGAAGCACACGCATCTGAATTAGAGAAGAATTTACAGACCGGAGAGCATCCGACGGTACAGCTTGATTTTGTGACATCAGAGGAACTGGATTTAAACCGTTTTGGCAAAAATGATAAAAGTGAAGATACCACACAGCAGACCACGGCGGACAGACAGGTTCAGACGAAGGAACTGTATCATATGGCAGAAGCTTTTTTGACAGTTGTAAAAGGCTTCGAAAGAAGTTAAGTTTTAAATTCAACTGACCGATATATAGAATAGTCAAATGAGAAGAAACGAGGTTCATTTATGAAGATTAATTATAATATGTCTGCGGTAATTACCAATAATCAGTTACACAGAACAGAGAACAATCTGACAAGTGCAATGGAGAAGTTATCCTCCGGTCTTAAGATCAACCATGCCAAGGATGATGCAGCCGGAATGGCGATCTCCAACAAGATGCGTTTGCAGATCGATGGATTAGATCAGGCATCCAGAAATGCCTCCGATGGAACTTCTGTTTTACAGACAACAGACGGAGCATTGAATGAGGTAACCAGTATTATCCAGCGTATGCGTGAGTTAGCAGTCCAGACTGCAACCGGAACGAATACACAGGCAGATAAAAAGGCAGCACAGCACGAGATCGAATCCTTAAAGGACGAGATCAACCGTGTATCAAGAGATACGGAGTTCAATACGAAGATACTGTTAGACGGAACCTTAGAGCAGCGTGTATATGCGAAGAATGTAAGCCGTATATCCACGTCCGTTTATGTGAATCCGGGTGATTATGACGTAATGGTCTCTGCTGCGGCAACGAAGGGTACGGTTGAGGCAGAGGCAGCCAAGTTTAATGATATGACAGCTGAGATTGGCATTTCCGGATCACTCAAGGTCAATGGTTCCCAGATCGATATTTCAGCATCCGATACTTATGAAGAAGTATTTGAGAAGATCCGTAACGGTGCAGAGATCGGAGAGATGGATGCCACAGTGGATGGCGGAAAGTTAGTATTCACTTCCGCGTTCTATGGCGATGATACCGATCTGGATGTTTCCTGTTCAAGCCTTCCGCTTGCAGATGCCTTAGGATTTAGCACGAAGGATAAGATGGGAATTGTAACCGAGGGAAAGGATGCGACGGTAGAGCTTGTCGATGGCTTTGCGGATACCGCAACGACCAAGGTTACCGGTAACCGTGTAACAATCTCCGATAAGGATGGATTTGAGTTCAATTTCTTAATCGATGATGGCTTTAGCGATAATACAGACCCTGTAAAGTTCGAAGTGACAGACATCGGAGCGATGTCCTTACAGATCGGTGCCAACCAGTATCAGACCATGGATGTGCGTATCGCAAGAGTGGATACAGAGACACTGTTTATCGATGATATGGATGTAACAACCGTGCATGGTGCAGATCGTGCGATTTCGACCTTAGACGAAGCACTGGCAACCGTTTCCGGTATCCGTGCATCGATCGGTGCATATTCCAACCGTCTGGATTATGCGGTAGAGTCCTTAGATGAGACGAGCGAAAATGTAACATCTGCGCTCTCTAGAATCGAAGATGTCGATATGGCAGAGGAAATGTCTGAATATACACAGCAGAATGTATTACAGCAGGCAGCCATCTCTGTACTGACACAGGCAAACGATCTGCCACAGCAGGTATTACAGCTCTTACAGTAAGCAGGTGAAATACAATGGATGCAGCAAAAAAGCAGGAATTTACAAGAAGGATCACACAGAGTAACCGTGGAGGTCTTGTTGTGATCTTATATGATATGGCAGATACCTATCTTGCCGATGCAAAGGATGCACATGGCAAGGGTGATTATGAAGCCTTTAAGGATCATGTACATCACGCAGACCGTGTGATCGCGGAATTATCTGATATGTTGGACTTCCGGTATCCGTTAGCCGGTGAGTTATATCCGCTTTATACTTTTGTACGGCGGGAACTGATGCTTGCAATCGTGAAAAACCGTACGAAGGAACTTGATGATAGCAAAAGAGTTCTGGGACATCTGCAGGAAGCCTTTCAACAGGCCGCACTGCAGGATACCTCAGAACCACTCATGCAGAATGCCCAGCAGGTCTATGCCGGCATTACATATGGAAAAGGAAATCTGACAGAGAGCTGTCAGGAACCGGACACTTCAAGAGGATTCTTAGTATAAGAATCCTCGAACTGTTTTAAGCAGTTTAAAAGAAACTTATAGCGCAGTTGGACTGCATTTACCTCGTAGATATAGGAATCGATCAGATCCGGCTCACATGCATTCTGAAAATTCGCATATGCGAAGTCTAAATCACTTTTCGTTTGTGCAAGATCGGATAATAACCGCGTGTAGCGTTCATCTTCTGTTTTTGAATGCTTAATCAATCGAAACAAAAACACCCCTACCTTCTTCTGGGAAAAAACCCTCTTTTTACTAAGTATAATCGCAAAAAAGAAATCTATACAAAAAGATTCATAAAAAACCCGGTTTATTAATAATATGATGTGAGCAGAAGAAATGAGGGCGTATATGAACAAGGAAATCGGTATCTGCGTAATCGTAGCAATCTGTATCCTGGTGCTGCTGATCGGGCTTTTAAAGCGTAGGGCAGAACTGCTGTTGAACTTTGCCGTCCGCATTGTGGTCGGTGCAGTGGCAATCTATGTCACAAACCAGTTTTTACAGACACAGGGCAGCAGCATTGCAGTCGGAATCAACCCATATAGCCTGCTTACCATGGGATTTCTGGGATTTGGTGGGTATGGACTGCTCTATGGCATCCTGTTCTATCAGTCGGTATAAGGAATTAATTCACAGCGTAAAAAATAGAAAAAGTGGAAAACTTGCGCGAAACGACATGTACAAGTGGAAAAAAGTAGGTTATAATCCAGACATTCAAAGCGAGGTGATGACATGGAACAATCGTAAAGGCCCTTCTGTTTGTCTGTCTGACACTGGCAGTCAGAAGTGATTGCAAGACCGGAAGAATTCACAACCGGATGATTCTTTTTGGTCTGATCATAGGTCTGATCTACCGGATCTGCATGGAAGGTGCAGCCGGCATCCTGACATTTCTTATTCAAAGTATTCTTCCGGTAATCTTATTATTTCTATTATTTCGAATGCGCGCGCTTGGTGCGGGCGATATCAAGTTATTTTCTCTTATTGGTTGTTTTTGTAGTTTTGAGGAACTGTTCTATTGTATTGCGGCATCTTTTGTAGTCGGAGCAATATTTTCCCTGCTGAAGATGTTGGCAGATAGGACACTGTATTTTCGTATCTGGAGGTTTTTCCATTATCTGTATCAGCTGTGTATAAACCGGCAGTTTGAACCGTATTGGGCCGACCGGAAAGAAGCAGACAATATCATTCATTTTTCGATAGCTGTGTGGTTCGGCTATCTGATCAGTCTGGGGGTATGTGATTGAGAAATATTTCAGTTGTAATTGCCGAAGAGGCGGAATATGCAAAAAAGCTGGCGCAGTATATGATGCAGCATGAACCGTGTATAAAGCCTTCCTGGTATGTGGATAAGGAGGGCGTAAAAGAGCATCTCTGTGGAAAGAAAGCAGATCTGGTTTTACTTGGCATGGATTTTGCGGAAGAGGAATTCTTACGGGAGATCCGTGAAGTACAGGAGGGCAGTGGAATCGTCCTGCTAACGGAAGAGACCGCGGATAAAAAGTACTGGGATTATCCGATGATCGGAAAGTTTCAGCCGGCAGATGTGATCTTAAGGCAGCTCTATGGAATCCTTGGGGAAGAGGCGGAAGATATGACGCTGAGAATCGGGAACAGACAGGAACTTACTGGTATCTTTGCCCCATGGAATCAGGAATTATCCATGCTTTTTTCACGCGTTTTCACAAAGCTGCTGGCAAAGGAGCAAAAGGTGCTTTCCGTTACCTTACAGGAATGTTACGGAATGGGCTATGGCGATGTCATGTGGCAGGAATTAAATGTCATGGATGTGATAGAGGCCTTGCGTGCCACACCTAAGAATCCGGGAGCGGTCCTGCGTGCAGCATTGCAGACAGAGGATCATATCGACTACTTTTTTCCGGCGGATAATTCCGGGAATCTTTTGGAACTTACCGGGGAAGATTACCGTATCCTGTTAGATGCAATCGGAGAGCAGTTAGAACAGGAGCATATTGTATGGGAGATTCCGTATCTGACAGACGGATGTGGTGAATGGATCAGCCGTTGTCAGAAGATTTACTGCCCTTATCAGAATGAAGTTTTTCTTCCGGCCATGCAGGAGAAGCTTTTGCATATTTTAGGATTATATGGACTTGAGGCGTATGAACCGAAGTTTCGCTTTTTTAAAATACCGGTCATGCATCTGACCGGTGCAAGTGGTATATCGGCAGAGCAGCTTTTGTGGTCCGAGTTTGGAATCTATATCCAGGATCAGTTAAACAGGGCAGGATAGAAACGAGATGGTTAAAGGGAATGGGGCAGGAAAATGGAAAAAGAACATATGCAGGAACTGATCGGTGTACTGCGGGAGAGGCTTCTTGAACAGATTGATCTGTCAAGAGAAGTGGAGGATGAAGAAATCCTTTGCATGATTGAAGCGGAAGTACAAAGGCAGAGCAGGAAGCAGGCAATGACTCTGCCAGAGCGGAGCATGCTCAGGCAGGCGGTGTTTAACTCTATGCGGAAGCTCGATGTCTTACAGGAACTGTTAGATGATGAGGAGATCACAGAAGTCATGGTAAATGGAAGCCGCTCGATTTTCTATGAAAAGCGGGGGCGGCTGTATCAATGGGAGAAGCAGTTCTCTTCGAGAGAGAAGCTTGCCGATACGATCCAGCAGATCGTCGGTATGAATAACCGGATGGTGAATGATTCCTCTCCAATCGTGGATACCAGACTAAAAGATGGTTCACGTGTCAATATTGTACTTTCACCGATCTCAATCGAAGGATCGACCATCTGTATCCGGAAGTTTCCGAAGAACCCACTGTCCATGCAGCGTCTGATCGGACTGGGAGCCTTAACAAAGGAACTGGCAGATTACTTAGGTCTGCTTGTCCACTCTGGCTATAACATTTTTATCTCAGGAGGAACCGGAAGTGGAAAGACCACCTTTTTAAATGCACTGGCAGGTTATATTCCATCCGGGGAAAGACTGATCACGATTGAGGATTCCGCAGAACTTCAGATCCGGGGGATCCCGAATCTGGTGCGCATGGAGACGAGAAATGCAAACTGTGAAGGCACAAAGGCAATTGAGATCCGGGATCTGATCCGGACAGCACTGCGTATGCGTCCGGACCGGATCATTGTCGGTGAATGCAGAGGCGCAGAAGCACTTGATATGCTGCAGGCGATGAATACCGGGCATGATGGAAGTCTTAGCACCGGGCATGCAAATAGCGGTGCAGATATGCTCAGACGTTTAGAAACGATGGTATTAATGGGAATGGAGCTGCCGACCGAAGCAATCCGCAGGCAGATTGAATCCGGTATTGATCTGATTATCCATCTGGGAAGACTGAGGGACTGCACAAGAAAGGTATTAGAAGTTTTGGAAGTAGATGGAATCCGGGAAAATGAGATCCGGCTCCGCAGTTTGTGGCGTTTTACCGAACAGGAGGAAAAAGAGGGGCGGATCATCGGTGAATGGAAGTGTATGAATGTACTGCGTCACCGAGGAAAACTGATGGCGGCAGGATTCGAGCAGCAGTTTGCTGAATCGGAGCGACAGGCAGGATGTGACAGAGAGGCGGGGATGGTAACAGCGTGAAGCAGACAGAAGAAAAGACAGACTATAACCGGTATCATTATACGTGGGTTGAGATTGTACGTTACAGTGCAAGGTATCTGGTGTTGTCAGCAGCGGCTGCATGGGTCTTTTATCAGAGTATCTGGGGCATGGTGCTTGCAGCAGGAGTGCTTCCGGCCGGACTGCACCGGAAGAAGAAGGAGTGTATGAAACAGCGTAAGCGGGATTTGATGTACCAGTTTAAGGACTGTATCCGCTTTGTGTCAGGTGCCTTATCCGCCGGGTATTCGATGGAACATGCATGGGAGGAGGCCGGGAAGGATATGGTGCGTATGTATGGCACAGAAGCAGATATGTGTAAGGAACTTGTATGGTTAAACCGTAGTATCCGCCTGCAACAACCAATCGAGCAGGGGCTGCTTGATTTTGCCGCACGAAGCGGCTTAGAAGATGTCCGGGATTTCTGCCAGATCTTTTCCTTTGCGAAAAGAAGTGGCGGAGATTTTGTGAAGATCATTGCAAATACCGGAAAGCGTATCAGTGATAAAAATGAGATCTTACAGGAGATTGAAACCGTGCTGGCAGAAAAAAAGTTAGAGCAGAAGATTATGAATCTTGTTCCATTTTTTATTCTGATCTATATACAGATCTTTTCACCGGAGTTTCTATCCACACTATATGGGAATCTGCCGGGAGTTCTTATGATGAGTATATGCCTGATCTGCTATGTGATAGCGGTTCTGATCTCAGAAAAGATCGTTGATATTGACGTATAGGGGACAACATATGGGTGGGAGAACAAAGAAAAACCTGTTTTATACCGGCATTGTGACACTTGGCCTTGTTATCCTGACGCTTGTTATGGATGGGCAGGATGAGGTATTACAGGGAGAAAATCAGATCGCACGCGAAGAACCGGGTGCAGGTGAAAAGGAAGTACGGCTTCAGTTAGAGGTGCCGGATCTGGAAGGGAGTGCTCCATATACCGTAACGGTGGGGGAGCGAGATTTTACAAAGGAAGAAGAGCGGCAGGCTTATGAGCAGGCGAAGGAAGAGATCGCACAGGTCTTTTTTGCAGAAGGAGAGTCTGCTTCCCATGTAAGTAAGTGTGTAAATCCGGTGGATACTCTGGCAGATGGCAGTATTGATGTCAGCTGGGAGTTTGGAAATTCCGAGGTCATCGAGCAGGACGGGACGATCCGGGAGGAATCTGTATCAGAGGATGGAACGCTTGTGCAGGTGCAGGCGGATCTCTCACATGGCAGCTGGGAATGTATTTATACATTTCCTGTCATGGTATATCCTGCCGGTGTCAATGATATGGATACTCTGATGCAGCGGCTGGATCACCGGTTTGCGCAACAGGAAGATGCCGGGGGAGATCAATTAAAGCTTCCGGCAGAGATTGCAGGACATGCCTTAACATGGTCTGGGAGAAAGCAGCATACCACCGGGATCATTCTTTTGCTTGGGGTAGCGGCAGGTATCTTAGTCGTTCTATCGGAACGGGAAATGGAACGGAAGAAGAAGGAGCAGTGGAGAAAGCGGATGGCAGATGCTTATCCGCAGATGGTGGCGAAGATGTCGTTGCTTATTGGTGCAGGAATGTCTGTAAGACAGGCATGGGCGAAGCTGGCAGAGGGAATGCCCGCGGATTTGCAGGAACAGATGCAGATCACATTGCGGCAGATGGAGGATGGGGAAGGGGAGCTTCGGGCATATGAGCAGTTCGGGGAACGCAGTGGTATGGCAATATACCGGAGATTTGCCATGTTACTTATTCAGAATCTGCAAAAGGGAAACAGCGGACTATGTGCGGCAATGGAAGCGGAAGCAGACCGTGCTTTTGAGAACCGCAAGAATCAGGCAAGGCGGCTGGGAGAGGAGGCAGGAACAAAGCTGATGCTTCCGATGATGCTGATGCTTGGAATCGTCTTTGCGGTTCTGATGATTCCGGCACTTATGAATATGCAGATTCGTTAAGCGGTAATTCGTGTGAAAAGCAAGATTTGTGTTGGTACATAAACCGGATATGCGCACAAGGCAGCGCAGGAAAGATTATAATGGAAACATGGCTTTGCATCGTGGCACACCAGATGCAGAGTATTCACAGGTGTGTGCAGAGAAGAGGAATTCTATGGGAGAATTAAAACGTTTTTTTCAGGAAGAGGATGGCGCAGGTGTCGTAGAAGTTGTTCTGGTGATTGTAGTGATCATTGGACTTGTGGTGATCTTTCAGACCAAGATCAAGAAGATCGTAAACGATATTTTTACAACGATCACAACGAAGGTCAAAAAGGTAAAGTAAGAGAGGAAGAAAAAGGCAGCAGCACGATATTTTTTGCGCTGACCCTGCTTTTAGTGGCAGCACTGATCTTTACGATGTTAGAAGGTGTACATATAACCGGACAGCAGGCAATGGCATCCTTAGACAGTAAAAGTGTGACGGAAAGCCTTCTGGCAGAATACAATGTGCCGCTTATGGAACGTTATCATCTGTTTTTGTTAGATGGAGGAGACGGAAGTGGACAGTTTTCATTTACGTCTCTTGCACAAAGTGCGAAGGAACGTATGGAGGAAAATCTGACGGAGAAGGCAGTGATTTCAAAACGGATCTATGATATGTTCCCGACAAAACTGACAGCCGGTGAGATCACCGGATATCAGCTTGTGACCGATCAGCAGGGAGAAGTCTTTTACCGGCTTGTCACAGATTACATGAAGCATAATCTGACAAGGGAAGCGGCAGACCGTATCTATCAGAAGATGAAGGATGCCTCTGATGCGAAAAGTCAGGCGGGAGATCTCGATACGAAGCGGAAGAATGCCATGACAAAGTTAAAGGAGGCATCTGAGGAAACGGATCAGAAGGCAGAGAATGCCGGAGGCATGGGGAAAGCGAAAGAAGCCACAAAAAAGACAGATACCGTAGAGGATACCAAAAGACAGAAGGAGACAGAGAATCCGATCACTTATGTAAAGGACTGGAAAAATACCGGGATCTTAAAACTGATCGAAGCAGATACGTCTGCGATGTCGGATGCAAAGCTGGATCTGTCGGAAACGCTTGGCAAACGGGACAAGAATCAGGGAACACAGTGCATACAGATGACGGATGACTGGTATGGACGTATTCTGTTTCAGGAATATCTGATGAAGTATTTCAGCAGTTATGTCAATGCAAAGGAAGAGGTATGTCTGCGGTATGAACTGGAGTATCTGATCGAAGGAAAGGCTACGGATAAGGAGAATCTGTCCGGGATCGCAACGAAGCTTCTTGCAATCCGGGAGGCTGCAAACTTTGTCTATTTGCAGACGGATACGGCCAAAAAGTCAGAGGCATTCACACTTGCAACGCTGATCGCAGGGGTATCGGCCAATCCTTTGCTCGTAAAAGCACTTCAGGAGGGGATTCTTGCAGCATGGGCATTTGCGGAAAGTGTCTCGGATGTGCGGACGATTTTTGCAGGAAAGCGGATTCCGCTGATCAAAACAGCAAAAGACTGGTCTATGGATGTGAAAGGTTTAGCAGCAGATCAGAAGTTTGAGGAGGCAAAGGAGGATGCGCGTGGTCTTTCCTATGAGGATTATCTGCGGATATTGCTTTATCTGGGCAGCCGAAATCAACAGTGTATGCGGGCGATGGATCTGATCGAGCAGAATCTCCGGCAGTTTACGCAGGAGAAACAGCTTCGCATGGATCATATGCTGACAGGTCTGTCGGCTGCCTATCAGTTTCAGGCAGAGCCGATGTTTTTATCCTTTGTAACCGTAGGGAATCTGAAAGCATCGACTTATCGGTGGAGCGAGCAGGCATCGGTGTCCTATTTTTCCGGAAGTGATGAATGACAGTGGCATAAGATGGGAAGAAGCAGCGTAAGGAAAATCGTGAAAACAAAAGAAATACAATGGAATAGAGCCGGAAGAAAGGGGTGTATCAGGGTGTCTCTTCAGAACAAAATAATGAAAAAAAACTCTCTCACACATTTCGGGCATCTGCACAGCAGATCTTCGGCAAACGCAGCTTTTTTGCGGAAAGGGACACCCTTATGCACCTCTTACTCCGGTTCGCTTACGGTAGAGACGGCACTGACGCTGCCGGTTTTTATCTGTGCACTGGTGCTGTTTATTTTCCTGTTCCATGTACAGCAGATCCAGTTACAGATGGAACTGGCATTGCATACAACGGCCGGTCATCTGGCGCAGTACGCATGTCTGGAAACGGAGGATGACGGGAAAACGGACACACTTCAGACGGTGGTGGAATTTTCTGCCGCAGAGGTATTCTTAAGGACACAGATGGACAGGCAGGGAATGCAGGCAGATAAGATCCTCGGTGGAAAGACAGGGGTCAGTCTGCTTGGTTCTGACTTAAGTGGAGAGGATATACACCTAAAGGCCTCGTATCAGGTTAAGGTGCCGGTGGCAATCTTCGGCATTCACGGGCTGCCCATGCAGCAGACGGTCTGTCTGCGGAAGTGGACAGGAAAACGGGATGCAGCGGATAAGGGGGACTGGGTCTATATTACGCCGACCGGCAAGGTCTTCCATGAGAGCAGTGAATGTCCATATCTGGATCTGAGTATCCAGAGTATCGCACTGGCAGAGATTGCTGTAAGACGTAATAAAAGTGGAGGCAGATACAGTGCATGCAGCCGGTGTGGGAACACACAGCAGACCATTGTCTATATTACCGATTACGGAGATGCCTATCATGGGGATCTGGAATGCAGCGGACTGAAGCGGACCGTATACCGGATCAGGCGGGCGGATGCTTCTGATCGGAGAAGCTGCAAAAAATGTGGAAAAGGAGAAGGATAAAATGATTCAGTCATATACACTGCTTGGAATGCTTGGTATCTGTGCATGGGAGGATTACAGAAGAAAGCGGGTACTGATATATCCGGTGCTTATATTTGCCATTGCCGGTCTGGTGCTTCATCTCTGTTACATGGATATTACGGTCTTTAATATGTTAGCCGGAATTGCGATTGGATTGCTGCTGCTTTTTATCAGCCGGATCACCGATGGAAGAATCGGAATGGGAGATGGCATGATTCTCATAGTCAGTGGTATTTATCTTGGGTTTACCGAAAATATCCGCCTGTTTTTTCATGGCCTGCTCTTTTGCGGGATCTGGTCACTGTTTCTTCTTATCATACGAAAAAGGAAAAGAGACGACGAGATTGCATTTGTTCCATTCCTGTTTCTGGCATATCTGGAAATGCTGCTATTTCAAGGGTAAACAGGAGAAATCTTTGGATTGCACAGATAGCAGGGTACTTTTTGATAATACCAAAAGGGAGACGGACAGAATGAAGAAGATACAAAGCTCACAGAGACAAAGCATACAAACGCAAAGCTTACAGAGGAAGGACGAATATGCCTGGAAGGGCAGTTATACGATCGAGGCGGCAATTATCCTGCCGGTTATCCTGCTCTTTCTGGTTCATGTGGCAGAGCTTGCGGTAGAAAATTATCAGGCGGTACAGGATACGGTATCTATGTGTGAACAGATAAAACAGGAGGATCCTTCAGAGGTAGTCCGCATGCTGTTGTTTGGAAAAGAAATTGTGGAGGAGATCACATGCAGATAACATACGAAAGAGATTTACGAAAAAGTTCTATGGTCGTAACCATGGATACAGATCCGGCCGGATACCAGTACCGGATGTGTGAGAAGAACCGGATTCCGGGACTTCTTTCTTATGAGATTCTGATTGCAGACGGCAGGGTGCAGTTCTGGTACGACATCACGGGCTTGCAGTCTTTTGAAACCTATCTGGAGACAAAGCAGATTAGTCAGGAGTTGTTTTATCATCTTTTTCATGCTGTTTATCAGGTTGTGATGGAGTGTGAAAGATATCTGCTGGACGAAAACCGTCTGTCACTGGATGCATCCCATATCTATGTGAATCCTGCAACACAGGAGATTGGATTTTGTTTTTTCCCGGAGCAGGAATGGTCTTTGCGGCAGAACTTCCGGAATCTGATCGAATACTTTATGAAGCATATGGAGCATGGAAGGAACCAATCTACAGAACTTATTTACCGGATCTATCAGATTACACTGGCAGAGGAATACAGCTTAGAAGAAGTGCAGGAATTTGTGAAACAATTAAAACATGCAGATATAAAGCATGCAGACAGCAGGGAAAACGGTCAGGATAAAGAGAAGAGGACGGAAAATGAGTGTGTGACGGCCAAGGCAGATCAGCCTGTGAATCAGTCTGTCTCCGGTGCAGGAAAAGTGCATGCAGACAGACAGGCAGAAACGATGCAGCCACCAAAGACACGTATTTCCCATATTGCACACTTGCTACAGCAGGTATGGCAGCATGTTCCCGGGTTCCTGGAACAATACCAGAACAGAAAAGACCGGAGGATGAAAAGAGAACAGGAGAAGCTGCAGGTTGTATTTGAACCTGAGGCAGAACCGGAGCGGGAGCAGACGGTATTTTTAGGGGATATGATACCGGAAAAAAGGAACGGACTACTGTTCGTTTATCAGGGAATGGAACAGGGACGGAATCTGTCTGTCGATCAATTTCCATATCTGATCGGATGTAAGGACGGGGTGGATGGCTGCATTGAACGCGATGGTATCAGCCGTCTGCATGCACAGATCACACAGGAGGCGGATGGCTATTACATCGAAGATCTGAATTCAAAAAACGGAACGCGCGTTAATGGTGTATTACTGCATTATCAGGAGAAGGTGTTGCTGTCTCCGGGAATGGAAATCGCTTTTGCAGGAGAAAAATATATTTTTTATGAAAAAGAATCCAATCCGTTGACATAGCAAAACAGGGGTGTTATCGTGAAAGACAAATCAAAGAGAATGAAAGAGAAATCGAGGGAAGAGATTTGAATTTGATACATGAAATCGATGATTGTCTGACACGGGAGGGCTATTCTTTTTTGAAAGCAGAACCGGAAGAAGCGGGAGTTTATTATAAGTATCAGAATGGTGTGGCACAGGTGGTGCTTGGTATTCATGCACATGATGGATTTTTCCTGAGCGGAGAGCAGTTAGAAGCAATGAAAGCACGGCTGCGGGAATTATTTTTACACCCACAGGGTACACTTAAAGGGTATCCGGATGGGGAGATCCATGAGGCAGAGATCCTGACACTGATCCTGACCGGAAATATCGGAAAATACCGTGCATACTGTATAGAACACTCTGGTATCTGGCTTTATGACATCACAGAGCACCGGCTTATGATCTATGAAAACCAGCCGGGAGATTTTTATGGGTTAAAGGACAAATTACTTGCAATTCCGGAACAGGAAGCTGCCCATATGATGACGGAGCGGCCGGCAGCCGGAAAGCTTCCGGTTGTAAGTATTCTTTTCGTAGCGGTAAATATGCTTGTGTTTTTCATTCTGTCACTGTACGGTGATACCGAGGATGCAGCGTTTATGGCAGCGCATGGGGCAATGTATCCGTCGTTTGTTTTAGAAGATGGTGAGTGGTACCGGATGTTTACGTCGATGTTTTTGCACTTTGGTATCGTGCATCTGATGAATAATATGGTGATGCTCTTTTTTGCAGGAAGATATCTGGAAGAGGCGGTAGGAAGATTCCGGTATCTTGTTATCTATCTGCTTGCAGGACTTGGCGGGAATCTCATCTCGCTTTTTGTCATGCAGCACACGAATGATGTGGCTGTATCTGCCGGAGCATCCGGGGCGATCTTTGGAGTGATCGGAGGACTGCTTTGTGTTGCAATCATTAACCGGGGAAGATTTGAGAATCTGACGACACGCGGACTGGTTCTTATGATCGCCTTATCCCTGTATTACGGCTTTACGTCAACCGGAGTAGATAACTGGTGTCATGTCGGCGGACTGATCTGTGGTTTTGTATTAACAGCGGCTCTCTTTCCATATAAGAGAAGGAGAGGTGTGTAATTCTGGCATCAATACGTTGAAAAAAAGCATGGGATAAGCTATACTTTTAGATAGAATGAGAGAGACGGAGGCGTAAAGTTGAAGGTAAATGTATATTATGGCGGAAGAGGACTGTTAGATGATCCGACACTTTATGTTGTCAATAAGATGGAGGACGTTCTGCGCGAACTGCGTGTAACGGTAGAGCGTTATAATATTTATGAGCACAAGAATAGCATTTCCACATTGCCACAGACTTTTAAAGAGGCAGATGGTATTATCCTTGCGACGACTGTAGAGTGGCTGGGAATTGGCGGATACATGCAGCAGTTCTTAGATGCCTGCTGGCTGTATGGCGACAAGGAGAAGATCAAGACAACCTATATGCAGCCGATCGTCATGTCTACGACCTACGGAGAGCGGGAGGGCGAGCTGACGCTGGCAAATGCGTGGGAGATCCTTGGCGGTCTGCCATGCAGTGGATTGTGTGGCTATGTGGATGATCTGGTAAGCTTCGAGATGAATCATGATTATTCGGCGATTATTGAGAAGAAGGCCGAGAATCTGTATCGGACGATCTCACAGAAGCAGAAGAGTCTTCCGACCAGTAATCAGGCAGTGACACAGAGTGTGCTCCGCACGCAGCAGTTAGAACTGACACCGCAGGAAAGCGAGCAGTTATCGAAGTATGTTGCCGATGACACATATGTGAAGCAGCAGAAGGAAGATATTGAAGAATTAGCAAGCATGTTCAAGGGAATGTTAAGTGAGCAGGAGACAGATCAGAGTACCGAGTATATTGTAGATCTTGAATCGCACTTTGTCCCACAGAAGGATTTTCAAGCGAATTATCAGTTTGATGTGGAAGGAAAGAAGAAACCGCTTGTCATTGAGGTAAGCGAGGAAGAACTGAACTGTCACTATGGAAGTGCAGATCATATTGATGTGTATGCGCGTCTGACACCGGCTGTTTTTGACAATATTATCGCGGGAAGAATGACCTTCCAGCGTGCATTTATGACAGGCGAGATGACAGCAAAGGGGAACTTTAAGACATTACGGATGTTAGATCAGATATTTATTTTTGAATAGAGGATTCTAATGCGGGAAGCTGGATCGTAAAGGTACAGCCGTCACCGGTACGTGATTCGTATTCGAGAGTTCCGTTGTGGCTTTCTACGATCTGTCTGGTAATGGATAGTCCAAGACCGGTGCCGTTTTGTTTGGATGTACAAAACGGGGTAAAAAGCTTTTGTTGGTATTCCGGTTGTATGCCGCCTCCGAAATCAATGATCTCGATGCGTACGAACTGATCAATGGGATAAGCTTTTAAGATAATATTACCGCCTTCATTCATGGCTTCGTAAGAATTTTTCATAAGATTGATGATTGCCTGGGTCAGGCGGAAGGAATCTGCTAAGATAGCAGGGAGAGCCGGATTGATCTGACATTCACAGTGAAAGTCTTTATTGGCACATACACCACGTATGGAGAAGAGTACATGATCCAGCAGGGAATTGAGATCGACCGGCTTCATGGTGAAGTCGGATGCCAGCCTTGCCTGTGAGAGTTCTAATACCATTTTACTGAGGTAACCAAGGGATTCCTGTGAGTCCTGCCAGTATTCAAACTCTGCAATCTCCGGATGCTGTTTTTCTAAAAGTTGTAAAGAGCTTCTGATGATTGTGATAGAATTTTTGATTTCATGGAATGCTTTCGCGTAGTCATCCTTGGTCAGCATGAATATTCCCCCCGGTACTATATATATGCAAAAAATAAAACTAATAACAACATATAGAAGTTTAGCATGTTTATTTTTTAAAATCAAATAGATTCATACAACAAAAATCGACAATGGAAAGAGAGGAAAAGAAGAATGATGGAGAAAAATTGTATCTTTTGTAAGATCATAGCAGGAGAAATCCCGTCGAATACGATCTATGAGGATGATCTGTTTCGTGTGATTTTAGATGCCAGCCCGGCATCGAAAGGACATGCGCTGATCCTGCCAAAACAGCATTATGCAAATATCTATGAGATTGATGAAGAAGTTGCAGGAAAGGCATTTACACTTGCAAAGAAGCTGGCAGCACATATGACAGAAGTGCTTCACTGTGATGGATTCAATATCTTACAGAACAATGGAGAGGTGGCAGGACAGACGGTATTCCATTTCCATATGCATCTGATCCCACGTTATAAGGATGGAAAGAATGCTGATATTTTAACATGGGCACATGAGGAGTTCACACCGGAAGAGATTGCGGCAATCCGTGATTCCTTAAAGGTTGACGGAACATTATAGGAAATTCCGTTGGAATTCCTATACAGTAAAAGCACTACGTGCTAAGATGCGCACCTCGCGGAGTGGAAGATTATGCGATGCATCCGCTCGGGCGCGAGAGTGTGCGGCAAGCGCACACTCTATTTTTTTTTCTTTTTGAGTTTTGTTGCAGAATCAATCAGACCTAACACGGTATCGATGGAATCTAACTGTGTACTCTTTTTCATGGCATCGATATAACTATCGCGATTGTTCATTACCGTCTCAATCGCAGTATTTAAGGTATCTGCGTTCATTTGCTCTTCTTCAATTACATAGGAGAAGCCCTGTTTCTCGAAAGAGCGTGCATTTAAGATCTGGTCGCCACGGCTGGCTGCTGCAGACAGCGGGATCAGAATATTAGGCTTATGCAGTGTAAGCAGCTCGCAGATGGAGTTTGCTCCTGCACGGGAGATCACAAGATCTGCTGCTGCGAACAGATCGCGCAGTTCCTTGTTGGCGTATTCAAACTGGGCGTAGCCTTCTAAGTCCTTTAAGGATTCATCTAACAGACCTTTACCGCAGAGATGGATGACCTGATAACTTTTTAAAAGTTCCGGCAAAATAGCACGGATATTTTCATTAATGACTTTCGCTCCGCTGCTTCCGCCAATGATCAGAATAACCGGTTTGTCAGAGTGGAAGCCACAAAGTGTAAATGCATTCTGTTTATTACCGGTTAAGAGTTCCTTACGGATCGGTGATCCGGTTAAGATCGCTTTGCCTTCCGGAAGATATTTCAGTGTCTCCGGGAAGTTACAGCAGACGCGGTATGCGGCCGGAATGGCAATCTTATTGGCAAGTCCCGGTGTAATATCCGATTCATGTATAATCGCCGGGATATGAAGGGATTTGGCAGCAAGTACAACCGGAACAGAAACGAATCCACCCTTTGAGAATACAACATTTGGGCGTATTCTCTTTAAAAGCTTCTTTGCCTGGAAGAAACCCTTTACGACTCTTGCCGGGTCAGTCAGATTCTTCAGATCCAGATAACGTCTTAATTTACCGGATGCAATTCCGTAATAGGTAACACCCTGATCTTCGATCAGCTGCTTTTCCATACCGGTATAAGAACCGATGTAGGATATTTCATAACCTGCTTCACGAAGTCCCGGAAGTAGTGCAATATTTGGAGTAACGTGGCCGGCTGTTCCGCCGCCTGTCATAACGATTTTTTTCATGGATATCCTCATTTCTAAGCATAATATAGGTACTAATATATGATATACTGTTGCCCGCAAAAGTCAAGAACCGGAGGTGGAAATCTTATTTAAAAAGAATCTGGCGAAATGAGAGAGGTCTGGCGGGAATGTGTAGAAACCGGACAGATCCTGTCGGAACATGCGATGAAAAATGCTTTTCAAATGGTATACATTTTTCTATAATAAGCACAGGAGGACGGACAAGCATGAATCAGATTCTGGAATTATTAGAACAGTACCTGTATTTGGAATTGTTAGGACTGGTACTGATACAAATGATAATCATGATATCAGCCATACATAAGATAAAGAAGTTATCCCGTTATGTACGCAGTATCCGGGATGGAGTAGAGGATTACTTAGAGACCGTTTTATCGGACGAAGAACAGCCACAGGCCGGGGCGGCACATGTCGTGTCGAGACAGGAACGACAGATGATGGATAAGATCCAGCAGAAGAAGCGGCAGCAGGAGGAAGTATTTGATGCAGTGTTACAGGAGATCTTTTCGTAACAGGTATCAGATGTTTCTAACAATAAAAATGACCCATGGGCATTACTGCCTGTGGGTCATTTTGGTATAAGCTTATAATTTGAACGAATTCATATTATCTTCAAGAACTGTTGCAATCTCTTTTAACTGTTTTGCATTCATGCTGATCTCCTGCATTGTATTACCTACTTCGATAACAGAAGCAGATGTCTCCTGGGTGCTGGCAGCGTTCTGCTGTGCGATTGCAGTCAGACTCTGGACAACATCAATGACACTGCTTCGTGCTTCGTCAAGATGCGTGGTACGATCTGCAATCTCGTCCATGCCCTGAATGGAATCACCGATACCATCACGCACCTGGGCAAATACCGTTCCGGTTTTGGCTACGTTATCACTCTGCTGCTGCATAATTGTCTTCACTTCGTCCATGGTCTCTACAGCCTTCTGGGAATCCTCTAACAGAACATGGATGATATCATCAATCTGGCGTGCAGAGTTATCGGATTGCTTCGCAAGCTTCTGGATCTGTGAAGCAACGACTGCGAATCCTCTTCCTGCGTCTCCGGCTCTTGCTGCCTCAATCGAAGCATTTAAGGATAACAGATTGGTTTCTTCTGCGATGGAAGAGATCAGGGTAGTTGCTTCCTTGATCTTCAATGCAGAAGCATTGGTCGTATTGGTCTGTTCATATATAATGTCGATGGACTTGATCGCTTTCTGGTTGATCGCATCCAGTTCAGTAAGTGTCTGGCTTGCTTCATCGCTGGACTGCTTCATTAAGGCTGCAGTTGCATTCAGGTTCTCAACCTTGGTATTGGTATGCTCGATCATATTACCCATATCTACGATGTTATCGGTTGCCTTTTGTGTCTCAGAAGCCTGACTGGTAGCTCCGGTAGCAATCTCGTTTACTGCGGATTCTACATTTCCAACCGTCTCAGAAGTATGGGATGCATTCAGATCCAGTTCATTGGAAGCATTATAAAGCTTTGCACTCTGTTCCTTGATCTGTGATACGATGTCTGCAAGCTGCTGTCTGAGTACAGCGATCGCACGGGCAATCTCTCCGGTCTCATCCTTACGCTTGCTGATCCGCTGTGTAGTCGGGCTTTCGGCGAGATTCAGTGTAGAGAAGCGGTTGATAACAGCGGTGATCTCAAGCAGTGGCTTTGTCATTTTTGCAGCAGCAAAGTAGGAAATAATGCCGCATACAATAAAAATAAACACACCACAGATTACAGATGCCTGAAGAATATAGGTAAGGGATGACATCATGTCTGCTTTGTCTGTGGAAATCACAAGAACAGCTTCATTACCGGCTGTTATATAGTAGGCTGCATACTTGGTTGTGCCATTAAATTTGTAAGACACAACGGCATGTTTGTCTATCTCATTGCCAGCTTTCATATCGGAGATAATCCCTTTGATAAGTTCATTTTCAACCGGCTGTCCGATTTTGTCCTCCGATGGATGGTAGACCATGGTGCCATCGTTGGTAACGATATACGCATAACTCGAATCTACGCCATTGATGCTGACGTTTCCGATCAGTTTTTGCAGATAACTGGCATTCAGTATGACCGCACCGCTGCGGTTAAGTGCGGCATCGATATTCTGCCCGGTGATATTACTGACATCTTCCATATAATTCTCGAGCGTATGTGTCAGACTACGGTTAACAATGGAAGTGACCAGTACGAGCAGACTGGAAACGGTTATGGCAATCGCCAGCAGTACCATTGCAACAACCTTGGATTTTAAAGATCTCAGAACTCCCTTCGTTCTCTGGGGAACCTTTTTTTGGCTGCGTTTCTTCATTATGTAATTCATCCTCCTACTTATATTACAACATAGCACGGTTGTAATTTGATTATTAAGTATGGAAATTATATCATAAAATGGATAAATTGTACAGAAACTTGACAAATAAAGAACGCTTTGTTATAATTCCACTTGTAACAAAATCGTAATAAATGTAACAAAAATGCATAAACTCAAAATATACGTGTAATACTTACTTAAATAGCAGACAAAATCAGTAAATATTATGGAGGTTTCTATGAGGTTAAACAAAAGGGTGATTGAGAGTACCATCGTTGCAGGAATGCTTGCCGTTGTTACTGCAGTCACAGCAGTTGGAACAGATGCAAAGGCTACTCAGATAGCAGCAGGTCAGACTGCGGACGTTGTTGTAACTACAAAGGGGGTTGCCGGTGTGATCGGAGAACTTGTAAACACACAGGCAGCAACAGAAGAAATGTTAAAGGCTGAAACAGTCAGCAGAGAAAAGGCAGACACGGTCACGGTTGCAGAGGCAGTACAGGAAGAGGCTGAACCGGAAGAACCACAGCTTACAGCAGAGGAACAGGAATGGAGCAACAAGCT
>JALERL010000003.1 GCA_022764465.1 Lachnospiraceae bacterium
CATTATGTAAATAGTCTGCCGGAAGACGAAAAATAGATGATTTTTCAGTTTGTGCAATATTTGATAGAAACAAAATATATAAAAAAATGGAATATTAGAGAATATAAAAAAGAGAAAAACAGAAATAAATCTGTCTTTCTCTTTTTTGTATGTGACGGATTAGTCAAATAATTCAAATTCGTATCCGGCAGCACGCGCCTGGTCGATAAAGGAACCCAAGATAGCTGTGTTTGTTGTGGACTCTGCATGAAGCAGATAGATCGCACCGGAATGCAGCTTGCTGACTAACTTATTCAATGCTTCGGTCTGATCCGGCTGATTGTTTACGTCATAATCTAAGTAAGCAAAGCTCCAGAATACACTCTTGTAATTACAGTTGTTGACAATAGCAAGAGACTGGTCACTGAATTTTCCGGCAGGATAACGGAATAAGTGCATATCATATCCGAAGTTATCCTTGATGTACTGGTGGTTTTCCATGACTTCATTCTGCTGCTGCTCAATAGACTGGGAAGGCAGTCCGTTTGCCGGATGCGTGACACTGTGGTTACCAAGCATATGACCTTCGTCAATGATACGCTGTACCAGTTGCGGCTCATCCTTTGCATATGGTTCGGTAACAAAGAAGACAGCCTTTACATTTTTCTCCTTTAGCGTGTCTAAGATACCCGGTGTACATCCGTACTCATAGCCTTCATCAAAGGTGAGATAGATCTTATGATCACCTTCTGCAATAAAGTTGGCATTATATTTACCGTATTTGTCCTGATAGGAGATGGCAGAAACCGGACGGTTCTGGTCATCTACATTTGATCCCGGCCCCCAGTCCTGTGTGGTATTATCCAGTGCGGCAACATTGTCGACCGGAGTATTGGAAATTGTATGGGAGGTACCGCTTGCAGTCGAAGTATCTGCTTCCGTGCTGTTTAAGGATTCGTCTGCTTTTTCTGCATTGGAATCTGTTTTACCGGCCTGATAGGTATTATAGGTAGAAATAATTGCATCACCGATCGCCTTCGCATAAGCATCCTTGTTGTCATCATACTGCTGGTTATCAGTTGCATCGTTAATAAATCCCATTTCAATGATGCAGGATGGCATATTTGAGTGCTTATTTAAGTAATAATCGGATGATTCGCTTTTTTGTGTACCCTTTTTAATTCCACGGTTACGCTGGATGCCGACAGATTCGAGACCGCTTAAAATATTATTTGCAAGAGCGGTAGTTTCTTCATCCGCATCACTGTAGATCCAGGTTTCGATACCGGATCCTTCTCCTTTATTTCTGTGAATAGAAACAAAGTAGGAAGCCTTTGCATTGTTTGCAACTTCACAGCGTTTGGATAACTTTAAGAAAGTATCATCGGAACGTGTGTAGACAACATTGATGTCCTGGGAGGTGAGATATTCACCAACAGCAAGTGTCATCTTTAAGGTATCGTCTTTTTCGTTACGGGAACCATTGTCACATCCAATATCTTTTCCACCATGTCCGGCGTCTAAGCAGACGGTAAAAAGATACTTGCTCTCGGTATCATTTTCCGTTTCGGCCGGAGTTATGCTTTCCGTGTCTGTTGTCTGTGGCTTTAAATTATCTACCAGATCCTGAAGCTTTTCAGAAGCTGGGAAGAACTTACTGAAGGCTCCGGTTAAAAGGTTGATAACTGCAACGATAATGAGCAGGAGTATTGCACAGAATGCTGCACAGATCAGATTTCGGGTTCTTTTTTGTTTCTTTAAATTGTCTTTTCGGTTGTTCATCATTTTCATCTCGCAATCCTAGATTATCAGCAGGGCTGACAGAAATAATAATAGTACAGATTCGTGCGGCTGTCTATGAACAAAAGAAAAATTAAATAAAAAAAGAAAAAATTTAATAAAGTATTAAGGTGTGGTATAATGAGCAGTGCCAAAAGCATATCAGATAAAAACGTCTGCTTGCAGAACATATTTTATCTGATACGCTTTTGATAGTGCGAATGCACAGAGAAATTGCAATTATTATAATAATATGTAGATAGTGCGAATACAGACACATGTTGCAATTTCGAAAGTGCCAATGCACGGAGCAATTGCAATTATTATAGTAAGAAGAGAGTGCGAATGCAGACAGAACAGCTTCTGTCTTACATAGAAAAGAGGACAGACATGGAACCAAAAATCAAACGAATCAAACGGGTATTAGAACATAAGGGATCTATTTTAGACATTTATTCCGATTATATGGAGTTACCGGATGGCAAAGTGGAAAAATGGGATTTTGTATCACATAGAAAGGGAGCTGCCGCCGTGGTGGCAGTGACGGATGAGGGGAAGATCCTTTTGGTCAGACAGTACCGGAATGCTTTAGAGCGGATGACCTTAGAACTGCCGGCAGGTGCAAGGGATACGAAGGAAGAAGATACGAAGGACTGCGCGGCGCGCGAATTAGAAGAAGAGACCGGTTACCGTGCAGGCAGGATCGAGAAGCTGCTGTCACTTAAGACAACAGTTGCTTTTTGTGATGAACTGGTGGATGTCTATCTGGCAACAGAGCTTCATCCGGGAAAACAGCACTTTGATGAAGCAGAGGATATCGAGGTTGAGACATGGGAACTTCCGGCACTGTGCGATATGATCTATGCAGGTAAGATCCAGGATGCAAAGACCGTGGCAGGAATCCTCGCATATGCCAATAAGCTGCATAACTGAATCTGTGATAGTGCGGAACCGGCTATGAATGGTGCAGACCACATAGGCGACAGACAGCATATTTTTTCATGTCTGACATAAGATGGAGTAAATAGACAAGAGTTATGGCAGGCAGTAAATGAAAATAAGATATATGAAAAAAGAACGAAAGAAGATCTTACAGGTACGAAGCAATATACGCTTTCTGGAATATGTCTTCTTTGGTTCTTTTTTTCTTGGAATTCTTCTCACAAATGTCAGCGGTACGGATCGTCTGAAGGAATTCGGAATTTTTAATACCTATTATTTAGAACAGCTTCAATATGTAAAGGTGCAGACAGCAGATCTGTTTTCCTATATTTTCCGGTGCAGGGTGTCTGTTTTTATACTGCTTGTTGCGGCAGGAGTGACCAGATTTTGGAAACAGTTATATCTGTTATTTACAATATGGAGCGGAGGGGCTTTTGGGTTCCTCTGTGTTTCGGGGATTGTGAATCTTGGTCCTAAGGCAATCTTACTTACTATAGGAAGTCTTTTGCCGCAATATCTGTTTTACGTTCCGCAAGTTGTACTGCTGTTTGTTACAACAGAAAAGATATGGGAAAGGAGAATATCCTATATAACGGAACGGCACAGCCATCAGGTGGCAGGAAGGGTAGGAGCGTTTATTCTTGTGATTCTGTTACTGCTTTTTGGCATGTTGTCAGAGACTTTTTTAAACCCGTATCTGTTAAGGAAAATCCTGCTGTTGTTTTAAAGAAAAAGGTGTCAAAATTCAAAAACAGCAAAAATGAAAAAAAGAGAAGAAACTAAAAAATGCGTACTGATATATTGCAATCAGCCTTTGTAAGATAGAGATATAAATCGGGGAAGGAATCTTGTAAAGGAGGATATGCAATGAGAAGAAAAGGAAAATGGAAACAGGTAGTTGCACTCGCGTTAGCAGCAACGATGCTCTGTGGGGAAAATGGCTTTCTGGCATTGTCCGGCATAGGCGTGCAGGAAGTGCAGGCGAAGGAAGTAACCGAAATCGCGGCAATTGATTACTTCGATGCGGCTAATGGAGCAGAGCAGACCAAGTCCGGAGTCAGTGGAGTAAGCTACGGATTTGTAATGCCGAAGTTCAACGGAAAACCATCACAAGAATTAAGTTTGTCCGATGTTGAGGGCGATCTGAATCTTCTGGTAGATGTGAATGGAACATGGAAAAATATCAATGATGTAGAATATTTTAAGTTCAACCAGACCTGGGGCTGGGAATATCAGGAATGGAGTGATACAGCGAATGGATGGATCTGCTGGTTTAAGTTAGATGAGACAACGAAGCTTCGTTTTCAGAGTGTTTCCCATCCGGATGTACATCTGGATTATACACTGAATCTGAATAAGCTTCCGGTTCTTAGTGTAAAGAGCATTACAAACAGTGAAGGAACGATCCAGGCAGATGCAACCGGTGGATCTGCAACACACTGGGGCAAATACATATTTAACGGGGATGCAGGCATTACCTATGAACAGGTAAAGGATGATCTGGATATCCTCGTGGATAACCACGACGGAAAGGGCTTTGTACCATTGCTTGGCAACGCAGCATCCGGATTTATCTGGGATAGCAATTTTGGTGTATACACAGATGGTACAGGCGGATTCTGGTTCCAGAATATTGACTGGTCTTTTACCTTAAGGGTTCAGAAAAAGGATGATGCATCCATTTACAGTGATGTGGATGTGAATTATACCGCACCGGATCGAAGCAGCATCAGCTTATCTGCCAAAGATGGAAAAACAGTGTTTAATGCAAATGATGCGCAGGGCAATTCAGCATCCGTCGGAATTGTACTTCCAATGATCAATGGAACAGATGCTGTAAAGTCTGATCTGGAACATTTTGTATATCAGGTATGTGAGGGTGCAGCTTATGATTCTGCTACAAACAGTTGGAGCGGCGGTACATGGATCAATCTTCAGGATTCCCAGGACTGGCTGTATCAGGACAGTGGATACAATAAGTATTCTGCTGCACAGCAGTGGGGATATTTTGCAGATCATGTCTATGGATTATGGTTCCAGCCGGTATTACATGATACACACTTCCGTATCGGATATGTCAAGGATGGCGAGACAGAAGCAGGTAACTGGATCGAATATACCGTGATCGGTAATCCGGATGGAAACGTTCCGGATGCCAGTGATCTGACACCGATCACAGTCGATAACAGCGGCGAACCAAGCGGTGATGTAACAGATATCCCGGAGCAGGATGGCTGGAAGCTGATCTGGAATGATGAGTTTAACGGAAGTTCCGTGGATGATTCTAAGTGGACGAATCAGACAGGCTTCTTTATCGATGAGAACGATTATACAACAGGCGGCTGGGGAAATTCAGAGCTGGAGTATTATACCGACAGTCCGGAAAATACATCGGTATCCGATGGTAAGTTAAAGCTGACTCTGAAAAAAGAGCCAAAGACATTTTATGATACCAGCAATCGTGCGGCAGAGGCATATTATTCTTCCGGTAAGCTGATTTCACAGAACAAGTTTTCCGTAAAATACGGACGTGTGGACTTCCGCGCGAAGCTTCCGGCAGGAATCGGTATCTGGCCGGCAATGTGGATGATGCCAAACGATGACATCTATGGAAGCTGGGCTCGTTCCGGTGAGATCGATGTATTTGAAGGCAGAGGCCGTTTACCGGAAATCGCATACGGAACACTGCATTATGGATCTACCTGGCCGGGTGATTTAGAGTCCGGTGACAAGTTCGATATGCTTAAGGCTACCGGCTCAGACATGACAAGCTGGCATGTATACAGTCTGGTCTGGGAAGAAGGCAATATTAAGATGTATGTTGATGGTATCTGCTATATGAAGCGTGAGGCAGACAGTTGGAGCTCCGCAGGAGCACCGGGAAATCCAAATGCACCGTTCGACCAGCGGTTTTTCCTGATCATGAACCTTGCGGCAGGCGGATATTTTGACGGATTAAATGCACCGGATTTTGATACCTTTACTTCTACCGATATGTATGTGGATTATGTACGTGTATATCAGAGACCATTAGCAGATGGTGAGATCGATGAGAAGCCGGATGATGCGGCTTTAGAAGAAGCAGGAAAGACCGA
>JALERL010000067.1 GCA_022764465.1 Lachnospiraceae bacterium
CTACCTGTACGGAGAAAAGGTAAAAGCATATCTGATCCGCGGTGCAAGACACCTGCCCGGCTTTGAAACATGGCCGAATCCGCAGCTTGGCTGGGGTGCACTCTGCGTAAGAGACAGTCTGCCTGTTTAAAATGTCAGGAATTTTTTTGAAAAACTGATAAATCTTCTCATTTATGGGCATCCTATTTTTAGTACGTGGTGCTATACTTAAGTTAGTTGCAGGTAACCCAGTCAGAAAGGATGTGTATTATGGGCAGATATTATCATTTATCAAAAAAAGTAACAGACAATGAATCAAAAGAGATTGCAAAGGAACTCCAGTCACTCGATGATGTTGCAAGTGTAGAAATCACCGAAGATCACGAATACATCAAGATCGTGACCAGGGATGATCAGTTTGCGGATGTTATGGGTAATGCAGTTAATATCTGCAGCCGGATCGCAAAGGGTGTGGAGCTCTCGTTTGCGCGATTCGCATTTGAATAATCAGGTATAGGAATTTCCTATACAGTAAAAAGGATGTACCACCCACCAGGTTGATACATCCTTTTCTTCTATTCTTCTTCCGAGGTATTATCTAACTTAATTAACTTCGATATGATCTCTTCACAGATCTGGGTCACATTCTTGCCGTCGGTTGCAACCGTTACATCCGCAACCTCTTCATAACGTGCTCTACGTTTTTCCATCAGCTCACTGATAAATTCTACGTTCATATTGCCATTTAAGATCGGACGGTCTGTGCTGTCCTTGACACGCTCATAGATCGTCTCAGGCTTTGCAGTCAGAAGAACGATCCGTCCATTCTTCTTCATATGATCCTGATTCTCTTCTCGCATGACAACACCGCCACCGCAGGAAACAATCGTCTGCTTGCGCTTCTGAAGCTCGATCAGTGTATTACTCTCAAGGTTACGGAAATACGCTTCGCCATATTCATCAAAGATCTCGGAAATAGACATGCCCTGCTTCTCAACGATCATCTGATCCATCTCGACACGATCCATCTCAAGCTTTGCCTTCAGTTCTCCGGCAACGGTACTCTTACCTGCTCCCATGAAACCGATCAGGAAAATATTGTAATCAAACAGGCTCTTCGCCTGGATTCTACGGCTGTTTTTTACAATGTATTTGAAAATATCAAGGATCTCTTCCTCGAATTCATTATCGCCTAGCTTTGCCTCTAACGCTGCCGTCTGCTTCTTTTCCTGCTCCGGCTGTAAAATCGGGATACCGGTTGCCTTCTTATAAGCGATGATCTCCTGAATGTGTCCCATACGGATCGCAAGCTGCTCGATGATGATGTCATCACATGCTCCGATCTTCTCACGAATTGCATTTATCTTATCCATGTTCGTACCTGTTGCGTATCGCAACCCTTTCTTCTCTGTTACAGTTCTTCCGCCATTATAACAAGCACGGAAAAAAGAATCAAGCAGAATTTTAACACGTTAAAGTGTTACTCTCCCAGATAGGAATCCACCAGTGCAGGGTCTACCTTCTTCTTGATCGCATCATAGACCGGCTGGCTGGCTTCGCGCATCTCTTCTCTTGTCTGCTCGTCTAAGGTAATGACCTCTGTACCGGAATCCCTGATCGTCTGGATTCTGGAAGCGATCCGTTCATCCGACTGCTCACGCGCATAATCCTTTGCCGTCTGTGCTGCCTCACGGATGATCTCCTGCTTTTCTTCCGATAAGTCCTGCATAAAGCTGTCACTTACGATCAGTGAAATCAGATGCGGCAGATGGTTCGTCTCAACCACATATTTCTGCTGCTCGTAGAGCTTATTTGAAACAATTACCTCGTATGGATTCTCCTGTGCATCGATCGTTCCCTGCTGTAATCCGATATAGACCTCTGAAAAAGTCATCGGTGTCGGGCTCGCAGACAACAGCTTCCAGAACTGGATATGGTAAGAATTCTCCATGGTACGGATCTTCTGTCCCTTAAAATCAGCGATGGACCCGACCTTGTCATTCGTTGTCATGACACGGAAGCCCTGATCTGCATATCCAAGCAGTTCATAGCCACCCTTCCGGTAGACCTTCTGGATACATGCGAAAAACTGTTCATCATCCACATGGCTCCGCACCGCTTCCATCGTGTCAAACGCACATGGGAGATCAAAGACCGCGGTATCCGGCATAAAGGTTACCTGCGGTGCGGTATTCTGCACAACAAACGGAATATCCCCGTCCTTGCAGGACTCTAACAGCTCACGGTCACCACCTAAGACACTGTTCGGGTAAACTGCGATCTTCATTGTTCCGCCGCTGAGCCGTTCGACTTCTTCGGCAAAGCGTTCCGCCATAAGCTGCGTCACGGTATCCTCCGGACTTGAAGTTCCAAGCGGCCATGCATAACGCTGCACTTCTTCTGTATTTTCCGTCTGATCCGATGCCTGTTTTGGCGAGCATCCGCTAAGCAGCAGACAAAATCCGACAAGCAGTACACCGATCTGTTTCATTTTCTTTTTTCTCATCTGCGCCTCCGTTTGCCCATCCTACAATAAAACCAGACTGATCGCAGGGATAAATGTGATCAGTAACAGTGCGAACAGGAAATATCCGAT
>JALERL010000090.1 GCA_022764465.1 Lachnospiraceae bacterium
ATATCTTAGCTTGTGATCCGAAGCAGATGGATCTACGGTCACGCTCTTGATCTTATGATCTGCCTGATAGCCGCATGCACGCAGTCCTTCTTCTAAGACGCGGTTCCACTTTCCAGCGGACAGATGATACCTGGTATCATCCTCTAACTCGATCGTACAGGTACATGCCTCCTTCATATCGCACGGTTCCTTACAACAGATCCGGTACATGTTCTTACGGTCAATCGCGCCGATCTCCTCTAAGGTATTGATCATTCGATATACGGTTGCCGTTCCTATGTTCTCGTCTAACTTCGATGCCTTATAATAGATCTCCTTGCAGCTCGTACATTCTCCTTCTAAAATCACATCTAAAAGTACCAGCCGCTGCTTGGTGATCCTGCACCCGCATTCTTTTAATTTTTGGATAATGATATCTTTTTCCATCTACTCAACCTCTGTCAATGTATAACCTGCCTGACTGATTACATTTTCAAGATTTTCCCTTGGTATATCCGCAGAGTATGCAATGGTTGCCATTCCCTTCCGGTGGCTGATGTCCGTTACTGCAACATCATCCATACGATCTAAGGCACGCCATAATCTGTTTTCACAGTTTTCACAGGTCATGCCGCTGATCTTAAGAGTGGCTGTACCGATTGCTTCCTTTGCCAATACCTTTTTCTCCGGTCTCAGGGTTCCGCCGCCGCCACCGCCGCAGCAGCTCCCTTCGCCTCTCATATGCTTTCTTGTACTTCGAATTGCAATTACTGCTATAATTGCGATAATTACGATTATAATGATATTTGCTGCCATATACGTTTCCTCTTACTTCTTATGCTTTACTTTGCTGTCTTTACTGTATGCGTCTCGCATCCACCATAACAGTGCGCGCAGTTTCCACTACAGCTTCCACATCCGATACATTCCTTGCGCTTCATCTTGCGAAGAATATATCTGAGGTCAAGTCCCAATAACACAACCAGTAACGCCACAATCAAAATATCAATCATAATACTTCTCCATTCTACAGGTATGTATGACCTGTCTTCCTACAGGCGGCAGTTTTTATTCTGCCACAGAACGACGTACTTCAAAGCTCTGGTTCTTATATGGATCCGGACGGAATAAGAAGTACATCATAACGATGAATACTACGATCGATACAACGGTTCCTACACCAAATACGCCATTGATAAACCAGTTACCGAACTGATATACCATTAATGTAACCAGGTAAGCAAATATGTTCTGATAAATCAGTGCAAATGCTGTCCACTTCTTACTGTTCATCTCTTTTGCCATTGTAGAAATAGCTGCAAGACAAGGAGAATCTAATAAGTTGAAGATCAGGAAGGAAACTGCTGCAAGTCCGGTAGGGATCATAACAGATGTAGCTGCCCATAAGGAGCTGTCTGTCTCAGCAAGTTCACCAACACCACTTAATACACCGATTGTTGTTACGATACTTTCCTTTGCTGTGAATCCGGATAAGGAAGCTGCAACAGCTCTCCAGTTGCCGAATCCAAGTGGAGCAAAGAGCGGAGCGATAAATCCACCAATGGATGCAAGTAAGCAATCTTCAGAATCAACTAATCCGAAGCTTCCATCAGCAAATCCAAAGCTTCCTAAGAACCACATTACTGCACATGCGATGAAAAGAATGGTTCCGGCTTTGATTAAGAAGCCTTTGATTCTTTCCCAGACATGGATCCATACACCCTTGAAGGATGGGATATGGTATGCCGGAAGTTCCATTACGAATGGAGCTGCCTCGCCATGGAATGGCTTTGTTTTCTTTAACATGATTGCTGTTACAAGGACAGCAGCAATACCCATAAAGTACATTGCAAGTGCAAGGTTTCCGTTGTTACCGAATAACACACCTGCAACTAATGCGATGATTGGTAACTTCGCACCACAAGGAATGTTCGTACATGTCATAATAGTAAGACGACGGTCATTGTCGTTTTCGATTGTCTTTGTTGACATGATACCAGGAATACCACATCCGGAAGAGATCAGAAGTGGGATAAAGCTCTTACCGGATAATCCGAACTTACGGAAGATACGGTCCATAACGAATGCGATTCGTACCATATAACCACAATCTTCTAACAGTGATAAGAAGAAGAATAATACAACCATCTGTGGTGCGAATCCAAGTACAGCACCGATACCACCGATGATACCATCAACAACTAAGCTTACTAATACTTCAGAAGCACCGGCATTCTCTAACAGGCTGCTGACTGCCGGCTGGATCCATTCACCAAATAATGTGTCGTTTGTGAAGTCTGTTAAGAAACCACCCATGGTTGTTACGGAAAGGAAATATACCAGCCACATAACGCCAAGGAAGATTGGGATTCCCAGCCATCTGTTTGTTACGATACGGTCGATCTTGTCGGAAGTGCTTAACTTCTCGCCAGCCTTCTTTACAGACTTTGCAATCACCTTCTGGATCATGGTGTATCTCTGGTCTGTGATAATACTCTCTGTATCATCATCGTATTTTTCTTCTGCTTCTGCTACGATCTGATCTAAAACAGTCTTGTTGTCTGTGGAAAGCTTCACCTGCTCAAGGATCTTTTCATCCTTCTCAAACAGCTTTACTGCATACCATCTGCGCTGTACAACCGGAACAGACTTTGGAAGTAAGTCTGTAACCTTAGCAATTGCTTCCTCGATGTCTGCCGCAAAAGTCTCTGTGCTGTCTGCCTGTTTTGCACCATAAGCGGTATCGATTGCTTTCTTCATCAGCTGATCGATTCCCTTGTTCTTCAGCGCGGAGATCTCAACGATCTCACAGCCTAACTCTGCTGAAAGCTTTGCAACATCGATCTTGTCACCCTTCTTTTCTACCAGATCCATCATGTTTAAAGCGATGACAACCGGAATACCGATCTCTCTTAACTGTGTAGTCAGATACAGGTTACGTTCAATGTTTGTTCCGTCTACCAGATTGACAATTACATCCGGTCTTTCTTTTAAAAGGTAATCACGGCTGACTACCTCCTCTAAGGTATATGGAGATAAGGAATAAATACCCGGTAAGTCTGTTACGATAACATCCTTATTTCCCTTTAATTTGCCTTCCTTTTTCTCTACGGTTACACCCGGCCAGTTACCTACATACTGTTTTGCACCGGTCAGAGCATTAAACAACGTTGTTTTTCCGCAGTTTGGATTACCCGCAAGGGCGATTGTTACTGACATTTTCATTTCCTCCTGTTTTTATGTCTACCTTGATTTCGTTCACACTACTTATAATTAGTTATTGCTAACTATAGTGTGAAAAAAAAGCAGCATTCTCTGCCGCAAACACTTACGCAATCTCTACGATTTCTGCATCTGCTTTACGAAGTGTTAATTCATATCCACGGATTGTGATCTCAACCGGATCTCCAAGCGGAGCTACCTTACGGACATAAATCTCACTGCCCTTTGTAATTCCCATGTCCATGATTCTTCTTTTTAAAGCACCACTTCCATTGAGCTTGGTCACTTTTACTGTTGTTCCGCATTTTGCTTCACGTAACGTCATTTTCTTGTCTCCTTCCTAATATTATAAGCAGTAAAATACTGCATATTGACTAAATTAAAATCTTCTTTGCAAGATTGCTGTCGATCGCTACTCTTGAATCCTTAATGCTTACGATCACATTCTCACCAACCCTGGAGATGATGGTAACGACAGTTCCTGCCACAAATCCGAGATTCTCTAAAAAACGTCTTGTTTCATCTTTTCCACTGATCTTGCGAATTGTCGCAGTATCACCAATTGCAGCCATTGTTAAAGGCATAGTCATTACTCCTTCCATATATGTAACTATTGTACTGATTTCCTTTTTCGTCGTTAGTATATTCTAACTTTTCTTCGTTGTCAATTGGTTTTTCGTTGTTTTTCTAACTTTGCGAAGTTTTAACTAACCGATATATATTATCACTAACTTTTTTCTACATATTTTTTATGGCTTTTTGTTCTCTCTTATCCCTGACCGCCGGACGTAGAAAAACCCGGTCAGTGGCCGGGTAATCTACAAGTCGACAAAGTCTTTGTTGGTATATTATTTTATTTTATAAGGAAGCTAATTGTTTTCCAAGACTGCGGCATTCTGCCAATACGGACTCATCCGGTGTTTCCATACAGATCAATCCTTCTCCACCTACAATCTTGGCACCGGCAGAATTCATACGATCCTCCCAGTCTCTCATCCACTGTCCATCGCCCCATCCATAGGAGCCAAACAGTGCTATATTTTTACCGGATACCATTGTCTCAAGTTCTTCAACAAATGGTTCCATCTCACCTTCTTCTAAGACCTCAGCTCCCATTGCAGGACAGCCAAGTGCCATCACATTTCCAGAAGCAAGCTCTACAGCGGATGCTGCGCTTACCGGAAGCACTACCGCTTCCTTTCCTGCCTCTTTGACACCTTCCGCAATCGCATTTGCCATTGCTTCCGTGTTACCTGTCTGTGACCAATAAACAATCTGAATGCTGCTCATTTTTTCTCCTTTCACATTAAACTGCGAGTAAATTTGCAATACGATTTCCCGCAGAGACGAAGCGGATCGCTTCTTCCTTTGCCTTGTCATACGCCGCAAAGATCTGCTGTTTTTCTGTTGGTCTGCTATATACCTTCCAGTAACCCATACACTTATAATTTTCTCCGTTATGACGGATAAATCCCACAACGTCTTCCAGCGGATATCCTAAGAAGTATCCAAGCTCATGTGGAAATTCCTCTTTCCTCTCCTGATACCTCTGATACCGCTCTCTGAGCAATGTCAACTGCTCATCCAGTTCCATACCATCATATCCATATGCCTGTAACTGTTCCTTCACAGCCGGACATCTCAGATACTCTATCAATAACTCTCTCCGGAAAAGCAGATATGTATACCTGCGATTCCAATCGCTTAACAGGCTGACGGAGATTCCGGTTCCGGCTAATGCCTTATGCAGGTCCATTTCCTGTTCCCCGTAGATCACGGTAAACAGATTCGACACCTTAAGTCCTGCGAGCACCGGTGCACACTGGAGTGCAAGCTGCACATCCACTTTTGCCATATCCATCCGCTGAAGAAGCTGAAATGTTTCCTTGCTCATATCCTCTCCTCGCTGTCTGTGTTAGTTATCTCTAACTTTCGTTTATCTTATCTAATTCAAAGGCATTTGTCAATAGTTTTTTTGATTTATTTTTCTCACCTTGTTTTTCTAGTGTTTTATTTGCTATCCCTGTCTAAATATGCTATGATAAGTGCTATAGTTTATATATTTCTATTTTGAAAAAGGGGGAGTTTTCCTTATGCATAAAAACGAATCTGCAGAAGATTATCTGGAAACGATACTGATCTTAAGCAAACAGCTTCCGGTCGTACGTTCCGTCGATATTGCCAATGAAATGGGATTTAAAAAGTCCAGCGTCAGTGTTGCCATGAAGAATCTACGGAACAATGGACATATCACGGTAACAGATGCCGGTTTTATCTATTTAACGGATTCCGGCAAAGAGATTGCCGAGATGATCTACGAAAGACACGAGATGCTGACCTCCTGGTTAGAGCGGCTGGGTGTCGATCCGAAGGTTGCGGCAGAAGATGCCTGTAAAATGGAGCATGTGATCAGCAAAGAGAGCTTCGAAGCGATCAAGAAACATATTAAATAAAAAAAAGCAGATACGGATAAAAATCCATATCTGCCGTTTTTTTATTGTCCTGCTAAAATTTTCCACATATAAAGTGGTAGATCCTATTGCATAGAGTATGGGCTGTACGACGGATGATAGCGGAACTTTTCGTTGGAATTGCGTGAATTTATTAGATGTGGATTTTAGACTCGAAGTTTGTGTACATTCGCCAGATGCACAATCGCGTCGTGGTGTACGTCTGTGGCACACGCTCTCAGGAATCCTTAGTCTAGTGGGAGTAAATGCCGTCTCCAGCTAAGTTTATCATGCGCGGGCGCGTCAAACGCGCATTTTATTTTTTGATAACTGATAGATAACGAGCTTGAACGAGCCGCGCCCGCGCAACCTTTCGCTGTCGAACGGCATGTAACTCCCACACGACACGTCATAAATCGAGTGTGTGACACAGGCGGCCACCACGGCAGGATTGTACAGCTGTCGAATGAACATAAATAATCATACGAGTCTAAAATCTATATCAATAAATTAGCAATTCAAACGAGTTCCGCTATCGTCTGTCGTACAGCCCATACCATTCAAAAAGCTATCCAACATTTACATGTTTATGTACTATTTGTAATACTGCTCCAGCTCTTTTACCAGCACCTGTGCATACTGTTTATGTGCCTCTACGCCCGGATGCTCTCTTGATCCGGTTGTCTCCGGTGTTACGATCGGAAGCTTTAATGCCGAGACTCTGGCATCACCCGATTTTTTCTTATAAGCTTCTACTACATCTGTGACAACCTCATTCACATCGGATACCATCATATTATAGATCCAGATCATCTGTGCCTTTGGGTTATTTTTACGGATCTTAACCAAGAATGCTTCCATGGCATCCATCAGACGCTGCTTCGAAGCCGCCTCAAAGGTTCCGTCTGCATTCTTCTTCTGATCAAATAATTCACCCGTTACTGCATCCGTATACTGCGCAGGCTGTTCAAAGGCAGATGCGTCGTTCGTACCAAGTGCAATCACAACTACTTCCGGCTGCCAGCCAGCAAAGTCATATGGCTGATCCGCACCAAGCTGTTTGTTGCGCTCTCCCTTTAAAAGTCCGCAGACCTGTTCATAGTACTGTGGCAGACTACAGGCCGGATCACCATCCCAGCTTGATAAGACACCCCAGCCGCTCTGTGAGACCACATGAAAGTCAAGGTTTAATGCATCTGCTGTCCGGACAGCATAACCATTGACTGCACTAAATACCATCGAATTCCAGTTCAGTTCTCCGACTGCACCGATCGTTCCCTCACCGGAGGTAAGGCTGTCACCGATAAATTCAATCTTCCCTGTTTTTTCTTCTAATGGGCAGAACTCTCCATCAATCCGTACACCATGGATCCGCAGCATACAGTCAGCATCTGCGCTCATTGCCTGTACCTCACGCAGAATACGGACCTTGCACATCGTATCACGATCCATCATGCGCAGTACCGGGAGCCAGTATCTGCCCTTCACTAACATCTGTCTTGCAACTACTGCTCCATCTACTGCAATACTGATCCATGGTTCATAGTCAGAGTAATCTGCCTCCACTTCGATCCACAGTTCTGCAGCCTTTACATTCATCTCAATTCCACTGCCTGTCCAAAAAAGTGTATACGGTGACAGTGTTCCATCATTTCTTCCATAAACACGTAGATATCTGATCTCATCCAGTTTGTAATCCTTCATTATTTTCCTCTCCTTGTTTGGATTCCTATGGACATTTTTATGTGCCCATGCTGCTTTGTGATCACCTATATCTATATCATATGCCTTAATCCCTTTGGATAATGGTTCTTCATCGTACCGCCTGCCAACTTGCCCCAGCCGGTGCTGTACCCATCCACGGTAATCAGATACCATCCCTTGTCTCCATCATGGGAAAATGTCTGACCGTTGATATAATCTGCAATCGTCTTCTCCTTCGACGACAGATTAACTGTATGATACACATTTTCGGGACATAATGCAAGTGCCAGCGCATGCGACGGTTCAAAACGATTCTTCTTAAATGTTCCAAGGTGCAGCCCCGGTCTTAACACCTTAAGCCCCTTTAAGGCCGGTGCATCCTCCGGAAGTTCATATAGCTGTTCGCCAAACCGGATGATCGTCCGTTTCTCCCAGTTACGAAGTGTTTCCTCACAAAATGCGGTAAACTCTTTGTATTCCTTTGGATCAATCCCCTTTTCATATCCGGTGCGTGCACCTGCCCGAAAGTCAGTATCCAAATCGCCGCTCTTTTTTAACACCGCAAGATAATGTCCCTCCCCATGCAGATGATGTGGGAAAAGACGGATCGTATGCTCTAAGCCGTCTGCCGGTTCTTCCGTCCAGTCTGCGCGTCCCTCCGACATCCCATCTGCCTTTTTTACCGGTTCGATTGCAAATTCCGGATGACGCTTTAAAAAACGGCTGATCGTTCCCTCATTCTCCTCCGGCGCAAAGGTACAGGTGGAATAGACGATCCGACCGCCTGCTTTTAACATTTCTGCTGCACAGTCTAAGATCCCGTCCTGTCTTTTGGCACAGACTGCTACATTTTCTAAGCTCCATTCGCTGACCGCATCTTCGTTCTTACGGAACATCCCTTCCCCGGAGCAGGGTGCATCAACCATGATCCGGTCAAAATATTCCGGGAACACTTCACTTAGATGCTCCGGTGTCTCATTTGTTACGATCGCATTTTTTACACCCATCCGTTCCATATTCTCGGATAAGATCTTTGCCCGGGCAGGATGGATCTCATTACTGATCAAGATTCCCCCGCCCTGCATCTGCGCTGCGATCTGCGTGCTTTTTCCACCCGGTGCGGCACACAGATCAAGTACATGCTCCCCCGGCTTTGCCGCAAGATATTCTGCCGGTGCCATTGCACTCGGTTCCTGGATATAATAGACTCCCGCATCATGGTACGGATGCTTGCCCGGCCGGTCTTCCTTTGTGTAATAATAACCATATTCTGTCCATGGCACCGGTGTAAGTGTAAATGGATTCTGTGCAAAAAATTCTCCGGTCTGTCCCTTTAACGGATTCAGCCTAAGTGCCTGATACTTCTCACTGTCATAGCTTGCCACAAAATCTTCATATTCCGATTGCAGCATCTGTTTCATTCGTTCCGTAAATTCCTCTGGAAGCATGCTTAATTCTCTCCTATCATTTCGCGGATCTGCCCTTCTGTGCGGGCAACCTCTTTTTCAAATTCTCTCGATGAGATCAGATGACAGCCCTGCCCTAAGATAATGATCTGCTCTAATCCATCGGAGGTAACCACAGTCACCTGATACTTTCTGCCATTCTCATGTGCAAACTTCTCGATAAACTGGTCAGCCGTTTCTGCTTCTTTGGTAAACACAACATGGATATTATGATAATCAAAGACCTCCGTCGGATGCCCCTTGATCCGGTATGCATCAAATACTGCGATCAGCTCACAACTTTTCATCCCCTGATAATTGCAGAGAATATCTAACAGCTTGTCCCTTGCACTGTCAATATTGATCTTCGCAAGTTCGTTTAATTCCTCCCATGCAAAGATCACATTGTAACCGTCTACCAACAGATATTCCTTCTGTTTTTCCTTCGGAGCATATGTCCGTGTCACGCCATACTGCGGCGTGGCTTTCTTTTTCGTCCAGGTCTTACGCTTTACATTCTTACTACTGCGATTCGCATAGGATGTCCGCTCTATGATCGCATCGATCTCATCAATGTCAATCCAGTCTTCTACACGTCTTGCGCCCTGCTTTGCGACACAGATGCTCTCCTGCTCCTTCTGTTTTTCATCATCTAAGACACTTGGTACATGCATATGGGATGGAACTTCATACCATGGCACAATGTATCCTGCCCCATGTGCACAAAAGACGGAATCCGGTGTTTCCTCCAGATCACGTTCGGCATCATACCCTCTTTGTGCGATCACTTCCTCGGTATTGTGGCATGGTGCATAGCCGCAAAGCTCTACCCTCAGCCTGCCATTTCCCTTCGTATAGGAAATCACCTCCCGCGGATAATCACGCATCGTAGCAACCGGGGCGATTCCGGTAAGCAGTACCGTTGCATCACCTAAGGTCTGTGGCGCATCACACCGTCCATACATCTTCTCGATGTCCGTCATTGCACGTCCCACGGCATAATCCGGTACTTCTAAGGAAAACCGGTAATATGGCTCTAACAATACCGACTCAGCCTGCATCAGCCCCTGACGCAGTGCACGATAGGTTGCCTGTCTGAAATCGCCACCCTCGGTATGCTTTACATGTGCACGTCCTGCTACTACTGTAATCCGCATGTCCGTGATCTCCGACCCGGTCAGTACTCCATGGTGGGTCTTTTCCCGGAGATGTGTCAGGATCAGCCGCTGCCAGTTCTTATCGAGCACATCCTCACTGCAATCTGCTTCAAACTCCAGACCGCTTCCTGCTTCGAGCGGCTCTAAAAGCAGATGCACCTCCGCATAATGACGGAGCGGTTCAAAGTGTCCGACACCCTCGACGGTATCTGCAATCGTCTCTTTATAAACAATATTGCCGGCACCAAAGGTCACTTCGATCCCAAGCCGCTTTAGGATCAGATGCTTTAACACCTCGATCTGGACTTCTCCCATCAACTGCGCCTGTATCTCCTGCAGCTTCTCATTCCAGACAATATGAAGCTCCGGTTCTTCTTCCTCGATCTTTTTTAAATCCGATAACATCTTTGCCGGACTGCATTCCTCCGGAAAACGGATCTGATAACTTAAGACCGGTTCTAATAACGGCAGATTTACTCCTGTCTCATGTCCGAGTCCCTGTCCCGGAAACGTTGTGCTAAGCCCGGTCACTGCACAGATCATTCCCGCTTCTGCTTCGTTTACCGTCTCATACTTTGTACCGGAATAAAGCCGGATCTGATTGACCTTCTCTTCTGCGAATGGCATCTTCACCTTCAGACTTCCACCGGTCACCTTAAGATAGGTCAGCCGGTTATTTGCCTCATCCCGTGCGATCTTAAATACACGCGCACCAAACTCCTCCGGATAAGAGGTCTCATCCATATACTCTGCCATTCCATCTAAAAATTCCTGTACCCCGGTCAGTTTTAAAGCAGACCCGAAGTAACATGGAAACAGCCTGCGTGTACGGATCAGATGCCGGATCTGCTCGTTCTCTACCTGGTCATTTTCCAAGAAATACTCCAGTGTCTTTTCCTCACACATGGCAACCGATTCTGCAAAGTTCTGATACGCTTCCCCCGCAGAATGTGCCTCCGTAAAGTCCACACATCCGTCCTCGAGCGCGGTTTTTAACTCCTGCATCAGGCGCTTTTTATCCGCCCCCGGCTGATCCATTTTATTTATAAAAAGAAAGACCGGTATCTGATACTGCGAAAGCAGCTTCCATACCGTTCTTGTATGCCCCTGTATGCCATCGGATGCACTGATCACTAAAATGGCATAGTCTAATACCTGAGGTGTACGCTCCATTTCCGCAGAGAAATCCACATGACCCGGTGTATCTAACAGCGTGATCGAACGATCCCCTAACAGCAGTCTTGCCTGCTTGGAAAAAATAGTGATTCCACGCGCCCGTTCCTGTTCATCGGTATCTAAAAACGCATCCTGATTGTCTACACGCCCAATCTTGCGGATACTTCCGCTGCTATAGAGCATAGCCTCTGATAATGTTGTTTTTCCTGCATCTACATGTGCAACAATTCCTACACAAATCTGATTACTTTTTATCATGACCATCCATCGCTTTTTTTATCTGATTCATAAATCTTGATTCAATATGATACTTGATCTCATTATGCATGCCATTCATCTGTTCGTTCGGGATAAAACCGCCCGCCATCGCATGATGACCACCACCGCTGCCGATTCCTTCTAAAGCATCATGCACGATCTTTCCGGCATCCACTTCACGCATATCACTTCTTACCGACAGCTTGATGCCATCCTTGCGGATCGCATAGATCACAGAAATCCGGACCACATCCAGTGAAAGAATAAAGTCGGAAATGATCGCGATCAACGCATCCGGACAGTCAAACGGGATCGTTGCAAATCCGACTCCGTCATAGACATGGATGTTCTCGATCGCTGCCGCATATGCCTTCAGATCATCTAATTCCATTACATTACTGTACATCTGTGTAATACACTCAAGATCAGCCTTCTTATACACATAGGCAAACATATCCACATCGAGATCTGTCACTCCACGGATAAAATCTGCCGTATCCATCTTGATCCCATATGCAAGTGCTGCTGCCACCTTATCTGTCATCGGTGTATCTGTCCGCATATAATAAGAGGCAATGATCGACGCACATGCTCCGGTGATCTGCACGTCCTTATAATGATACTTGCAGTCAATATAAGTCGGATGATGATCGATACATGCCACTTCATCTCCGATAAAATCCGTCAGATTCGCATTGTACTTCTGCGAATCCACGGTTACGATATAATCTTCCTCGGTCATATCCGAAATATCACTGCTGGATAAAATCTCAATGCCAAAGACTTCAAACATCTTACGTGTACTCAACTTCTCGATCTTACCATCATAACAGATATCTGCCTCTACCTCATGCTGCAACAGAAAATACTGTAATCCGAATGCACTTGCGATCGCATCCGGATCCGGATAATTATGTGTCTGTATATAGCTCTTATGCCCTCTGAGTAAGGCAACCAGTTCCATAGGATCCACTTAGAAATCCCCCTTATTCATACTGTTCTCCGATCTTCTCTCCCATCTTTACGACTGTCTCGTACCCCTTGATGGAATTCACAAGAATATCGGCATCCATTACCACGCGGTCCGGTTCGATACATACGATAACGGTTGATCCGCCAAATTCGAACCTTCCCTTCTCTTCTCCACGCTTTACCTGTTTTTTCCCATGGTTATTCACAATTCTTCCAACAAGAAGTGCACCCACTTCCATCATAAGAACCCTGCCAAAATTTTTGCTTTTTAAAATCGTAAACTCTCTCGTGTTCTCTTTGTAGATCGGGTAAACGTCATTCGCTAATGGGTTGACGGTATGAAAAACACCATCAATCCGGTAGTTGTCACTTTTTATGCCATCATCGATATAGCAATACCGATGGTAGTCATCTACCGTCAGACGGAAGACTAACAGCTGTCCTCCCTCATAATGCTTTGCTAATTTCTCACTCCGGAACAGGCTCTTCATTGTATAGACCGTATTCTTGATGCAGAACTTTGCATCTGCACTGATCGGATAAACACTTAACTTGCTGTCGCACGGTGCGATCAGATGTGATGGTGTATGATCGATCCTGCGGCATTCCGGCTTGATCTGACGAGTGAAAAAATCATTATAGGAACGGTATTCCTGCACCTTATACTGCGACAGGTCGATCTCATTTCTCCGGATAAACGGTCCGATCAGCCACTTAGAACACCGGCTGTCTAAAAATCTTCCGGCAAGCCTTGAAACTCCCGGCTGAATCAAAACCCGAAGTATCGCTCTTCCCAGCCCGTTCTGATATAAGAACGATAATACCTTATTCTGCGTTTCATTTTGTTTTACAATAGTTCCATTACGATCAATACACTTCATAAGAATCTCCTGCCCTGCACTGTTTTCCTGTTACTCCATCATCTTCTGTAGTAACGGGCTTTCGAATACCGGCACACGGATGATGTGATATTTTGAAAACAGCAGGATCACGATCACTGCTGCCGCTACGATAAAGACTAAAACAGCTAACATCTTATTCGACGGCTTTTTCAGCTTAAAATCTACAATAAACAGGGTTCCTACAACTGCAAGCACGACCATCAGTACACACTTGAATGCAAACTGTGAAATACAGAAGTTCAGTAAAAATGTGAGCGGCAGTACGATCGCCATCGTTGTGATCGGCAGTCCGTGATAATACTTGTTCGCACCATCTTCTTCTCTCTGGCGGTTTGTCTCAAGCACATTGAAGAATGCAAGACGGATCACAGAACATACGCCATAGTACGCAATAATGATACCACCTAAGATACCGCGTACTCCTAAGATATAGCAGATCATTGCCGGAAAAATTCCAAAACAGACAACATCGCAAAGCGAATCGATCTGCACACCAAACAGCTTCTGGTCGTCGGTACGGTCCTTTTTCGTTCTTGCCACCTTACCATCAAACATATCGAGCAGTCCCGACAATGCGAGACAGACGATCGCAACACGGAATCTTCCGTCGATTGCCTGTGTCATTCCAAATACAGAGCAAATCAGACTTATATATGTAAGCACTACTGTATAATCATAAAAACCTATCATTCTTATTTTCCTCTCTTTTCCCGCCCGATCACAAAATGGGCAACAATCGTTAATATCGCACTGATGATCAGCTCTGTATAATAGCTCAGTCCGCGGCTCACTACCATTCCCGGTAATGTGATACTTCCAAATACCGGAACAAACATCATAAGAAAAAGCTTCTCACTGATTCCCATTCCGCCCGGAAGCGGCAGCATATCGACTGCGACTGAGATCATTCCCTGTAACGCAACAATCGTAACCATTCCCGTTCCATGCAGCCCAAAGGAACGATACACCAGATACGTCACAAAAAACAGCAGTAATCTCTGCACGACGGTGATGACAAATACATTTCCTACCACAAGCTTATGCGTCCGGAAATATCCTGCCACATCCTGATACTGCTGCATCGCATGCCCGATCTTTTCTTCATAATGCTCCACCCGCTTTATCAGATGAATCCTGCCAAGCCCGCGAACCATAGAAAGCAGCATATTTTTTGCCATAGTCGGATGAAAAACCAGTATCATCATAAATGCCACACAAAAGACATTTAATGCAACTCCAAGATAACACCAGCCAAGTGCCGGCTGTAACAGCTTCATAACCTCCGGCGGCCGGAACAGCACTACGCCAAGTCCGAGTACCACCAATACCAGCTTGTAGGTGATCGTCACGATCATAAGCACGAGCGTCGATACCGGAATCGGGAGCTTATCCTTACGCATATAATAGATCTGCGCCGGCTGTCCCCCGGTTGCTGATGGTGTGATGCAGCTGAAAAAGAAGCCCACAAACGAATATAAAAAGCAATGTGTCAGCTTCACCTTCTGCCTGATCGTACGCATCATATAATAGATAATGACCGACTCACTTATAATAAACAGAATAACACATACCACCGCAAGAATCCAGTAACGGATATCCGAACTCCGGATATATCCCATGACCTCCCGCAGATCCTGTCCATGGAAAATACTATAAATTGTCAACCCGAAGACTGCGATCAGAAACAATGCATTCAACAGGCTTTTTTTCTTACTCATCATAGTCAGCCACCCCAAAAACCTTTCTATTTAATATGCGGGTAAACCGCTGTGTATAGCGGTAAAGACTGACATGATTCGTTACAAACCAGAACAGTTCTGCCAAAAGCAGTCCTGCTACAACGTCCACCAAGTAATGCTGCTTGGTAAACTGTGTCGATGCACAGACCATCAATGCAAAGACACAGGAAAATGCCTGATACCATCCCGGCACCTTTGTACTCTTACGGATTCCGATAAAGCAAAACCAGCTTACCAGACAATGGATCGATGGGAACAGATTCGTCGGCATATCCATCCGATAAATAAAACGCATCAGCCAGCTGATGAATCCATCTCCTGTCACTTCCGGGCGTACATTCGTCGTTGGAAGGAAAATAAAGAATACACCACAGACCAGACGCGATAACATATCTGCTGCCATAAACCGGAACCATTTTTCCCGTCCTTCCCGCAGGATCAGGATATAGTTCACAGCCCAGAATGCAAAACAGATGACATATACAAGTACCCATTCCTTCACGAATGGAATCTTCCGGTCTAAGTCTGTCGTCAGATCATAATGATATGCGTTCTTCATTGCAAGCTGTGTACCGGTATAGATCAGTGAATTCCACAGAAAACAACAGATCAGTCCCAATACACCATATGCCGGTATCCATTTATCAATATATTTGCGGTACCACCGTCCAAAAGCTGTCTCTTTACCCATGAATCTTTTTTCCAATCTTTCAGTCTCTATTAGTTATAACGAATCAGATTCGAATTATCTTCAAAAAACTGTTCTATTTTCAATTTATGCATTTTATTGTATCATATCTAAGGTGCTTAAAAAAGGTAGTATTTTCCGCTTTTTTCTTAATATTTCTTAAATATCCACAGACTGTTATTCCACTGCACGGACCGCCCAGCGCATTTTTGTGGAACGTGCTCTGCTGTTTTTTGCACATTCTTCCTTCGACGGTCGGATCACTTCTTCGGAAATTTCTGAATAGATGCCTGCTTTTTTCAGTTGCTTAAAGGACTTCTTCACCATCCGGTCTTCGCCGGAGTGGAAGGTCAAGATTGCAACACGTCCACCCGGTGCAAGTGCATCCGGCAGCTTATCTAAGAATGCATCTAAGACTTCAAACTCGCTGTTTACATCGATCCGGAGTGCCTGAAAGGTTCTCGCACAGGACTTTTTTACCGCTTCCTTTTTCTCTGCATCCGGTAAAAAGGAAAGTGCCTGTTCGATCACATCATGCAGACGGCGTGTGGTATCAATCGGCTTCCCCTTCCGCAATTCCTGCATGACCTCTTTTGCAATCTCTGCCGCATATGGTTCATCGGAATTTTCCACTAACATGCCTTCAAATTCTTCCCTTGTCAGCTCTTTTAAACGCTCAGCTGCTGATGTACCCTTTTGCGGATTCAGCCGAAGATCTAACGGTCCATCCGTCTTATAAGAAAATCCACGCTCCGGATTATCTATCTGCATCGAAGATACCCCAAGATCTGCCATCATAAAATCGAAGGGACCATACTGCGCTGCAACCTGATCGATATTCGCAAAGTTCTCCTGTATCACGGTAAGGATGTCATCCCCATACCCCTTGTCAGCAAGGCGTTTTTTCGTCTTTACAATCTCAATCGGATCTACATCCAGCGCATACAGATGTCCCTGCTGTTTGAGGCACTCTAACATCTTTGCGCTGTGGCCGCCATAGCCTAAGGTAGCATCTAACCCCTTCTGTCCCGGCTGGATCTGGAGAAAATCTAAAATTTCCTTCACACAGATCGATATATGCATTCCTGCCGGTGTACTTCCCTTACGAATTACCTTTTCAATCGTATCCGCATACTTTTCCGGCTGTAATTCCTTATACTTTTCACTATAACTTCTTGGATGTGTGCCCTTATAACGCACGCGTCTCTTATGCTGCTGTTCCATATCTGTACTCCGTTTCCTTTTGGTTGTATTAGTCTCTTATGATCTGTTTCATAAAATACCATTTTCCACTCATATTTTTCTGATTCACAGTGCAAGTATCTGCTTTTCGTTCTCTATTCTGTGGATACTTTTTGCACATACGAAGTTTCATAAGAAACTTCCTGATGAATTCGTTAGAATTCATTATCTCGTGATTGCATCACTCAATAATTTTGCCGTTCTTCGAACTTCCGAAATTGCAACAAACATTCACCATGCATGTTCAAAAATACTTCGCATTTTTGAACTGTCCGTGCTTCGCACTATCAAAAGCGTACCAGATAAAATATGCTCTGCAAGCAGGCAATTTTATCTGCTTCACTTTTGGCACTGCTCATTGCTTGCGCTCATTATATCATGTATATTCGTAGTACACAAATCTGCTGATGTATTTCTATTTATGCACCCTTGCTGTCTGTTTTTACCCTAACCGAGGGCACTTTCCCGGCTGTTGTGTTCTGTTTCCGCACCTAGATTTCCTGTTTTCTTCCCCACTGGGGGCATATGCCTTATTCCCATACAAAAAACTCCATTCCGTATTCACTACAAGAATGGAGTTTCCCGTTTTTTGGAAAGCTGCACATATACATTCATATATAATCTAATTTTTCATAACCTTCCCGTGGTCGAATGCCTTGCGCAGCTACCTCGTAAAGACCTCCCAATTGTCTTCACGATCTTCATTATATCAGATATGTTTTTCTTTTTCATCCAATAATAATCAACCATTTTCGACATTTTCGATTTTTGTCCAGAATCCATTCTCGTAGATCTTCTTTGGCAGGGTATGAACCGTATATAGTTCACGTCTGCACTTACCATCGAAGACAAGATGGATTCCCTTTGTATAAGCACTGGAGGAAGCATCCTTTTCTTCGATCACCAGTGATCCGTCATACATGTCTAACAGATCCACAAGATCTGCCAGTCCATTTCCGGTACCACCGGTAGTCACACCACGTTCACCAAACTTCTCTAGCACCATCTCCGGTATCCTCTGCCCATTATCATATACCACAATTTCCATACCGGCTTCTTTCTTACCGATAATAACAAGTACTTTTCCATCCATTTTGTTTTCTCTCTCAATAGCACGGATCGCATTTCGTATCATATCGCCCATAATGTTATGCATCTGAAGCTGTGCAATCTTTAATTCACGCATATCGTCCTCAATCGGTTCGGACACGAACACATCCATCACGATATTTTTTCTGGCACACTCCATGATATAATGCTGCAAATGTGAATCTAACAGCGTTATCCCAGTCGTTCCCATTAACTTATAATTCATATTTTCTCTCTTCCCCACAATCATCTGTTCC
>JALERL010000104.1 GCA_022764465.1 Lachnospiraceae bacterium
CTGATTTTGATGCGCAGAAAAGAGCAGACCAATCTGTTCCGCGAGATTGCAGACATATTTGCATAAGAAAACCGATGGTTCTGACTACGATTAGTCTATACCATCGGTTCTTTTGTTACAAGTTTACCTCTGAACAGTAACGCATCAGCCGCATGTCAGAGAGGGGATGTATCCAGACAACAGGACATCCCAGTTTTAAATAAGACCCTTTAATATTTTCTTGTGACGGTGTGAATTTTTTTCTGTAAATTCAGATCTTCTATGATAATTGATGCGGCTTAACTGCAGATTTCTGTGGTTAAGCCGTTGTTTATTTAATAGCAAAAATAAGCTGGTATGTCAAGAGCACCCAAAAATTTTGGGCGTATATTTACTCTTGACTATCCAGCTTTTATTGCTATATCTGCATTCTGTCCTGGTACATGATTTCGAGTTCACCACGGACTTTGCCCCAATTACGGATTGGCATTGTCCACTTTTTGGCTATTTCAAAAGTCCCCAGGTATAGTGCCTTCAGCAATGCCTGTGAACTCGGGAATACGCTTCTCTGCTTGTTTAGCCTGCGATATGCATGAATTCAGTGATTCAATGGCATTTGTGGTATAAAACGCAGTACGGACCTCTTTGGAAAATTTAAAAATCGGAGAGATTGCATCCCAGTTATCATGCCAGCGGTTCATGGCGCTCGGATATTGTCCTGACCATTTTTCTGTAACGGTCTTTAACTGTTTTCTGGCAGCATCTTCATCGGCTGCTGTATAGATTGTCTTTAAGTCTTTAGCAAAAGCCTTCATGTCCTTGTTCGCAACGTATTTAAGTGTATTTCGCACCATATGTACTATGCAACGCTGTTGCTCGGTTTTAGGAAATGCTGCTGAGATTGCTTCTTTGATCCCAGTCAATCCATCAGAGCAGAGAATGAGGATATCCTGCACTCCACGATTTTTCAAGCTGTTCAATACGGACAGCCAGTATTTACTGCTGTCATTTTCTCCAACAACAATACTTAGAACTTCTTTCATGCCATCTTCATTGATGCCCAAGACAACATATGCTGCAAGTTTTCTTATTACTCCATCGTCACGGACAGAGAAATGCACCGCATCAATGAAAACGATAGGATATACAGCAGATAAAGGCCGGTTTTGCCATTCCTCAATTCTTGGAAGCAGCTTGTCTGTTATATCAGATACCATTCCTTCACTTACTTCAAAACCATAAATATCCTCTATAGTCTCTGAAATCTGTCGTGTGGTCATTCCTTTCGCATACATAGAAATGATCTTGTCATCAATCGAAGATATGTCTTTTTGGCGTTTTGGAAGTATCTGAGGCTCAAATGAGCTCTGTCGATCCTGAGGGACATCGACCTCAAATTCACCATATTTACTACGAACGGTCTTTGGCTTTGTTCCATTACGATAGTTAGGTTCACCAGATCTTTCATAGCGATCATAGCCAAGGTGATTATCCATTTCTGTTTCAAGCATATCTTGAATCGTTCCAGACAGAAGATCCTTCAATGCCCCTTGGATATCGTCAGCGGACTGAATATCATACTCCTGAAGCAATCCTTGAATCAGATTTCTCTTTCCCTCAGTCATTGGTTTGGGTTTGTAAACTTGTTTTTTTCTGTTTGCCATAATAAAAGGCCTCCTATGATTTTGATATTTTATCATAGAAGACCAGTATAGTGTCTAATTTACAGAAATTTTTTCACAGGCTCTTTCTTGTTATGATACATCATCTCATCTGCACGTTCGCGTACTTTTTCAATGTCTTTATCCGCAGATGTTACTAATGCATATCCACATGCAATTCCAACTTCAGTTGGAATGACATTTTTATTATTAAGAATTGCCACATCCTGTTGCATTTTTTGGATAAAACGTTCTATCTGAAAGTCTGCTGCATCCGGTACAATACAACAAAATTCATCGCCACCAATACGGTAACATTTTCCAAAGCGATCAAATATATTCTCTACGATATGTGCAGGATTGATGATATATGCATCACCAGCACTGTGACCATAGTTATCATTACACCTTTTTAAATTGTTAAGATCAAAAGTCACTACCATATGATTTTTAATATCCGTTTCGTTTTTTACAAAGAGATCATATGCGTTTCTGTTATAGAGTCCTGTCATGGAATCGTTCAGTGCAAACTGTTCCAATTCTTCCATACGACGTCCCTTTTTCAGACTGACAAGCGCCTGTCTTACAGATTCTAAACCGAGGATAATAATAAAAATAAGGAAGGATAATCTTCCAAATATTCCGGCATTGTTTCCCGTTTTGTAATAGCCAGCCATATCTACTATCGTTGCAACAATAATTAGTATAAGGGCTGTCATACATGCTTTCAGCCTCTGATTTACTTGCTTTTTTACAATTTTGCACACGATGACAATGATCATATAAATCAACAGCAGGCAAATGGAAAGATGCGTGACCCATATGCTTCTTCGAAATTCATATAATCCGGTAAAGTGCAGCAAACAGCAGACAATAATCTGTATCATACAGAGACTGCAGATAATCTTCCATATTTTATTATCATTGATCTCAAGAAAGTTCTTTACAAACATTAAAAATGGGATGGGCATTATCATTAGAAACAGAAATGCAGCTCTTCGGTTTAGAAGCATCAGTGTAAACACATTTGTCTCGTTTGTAGCCCAGAGTCCTAACAAAATAGAAAATATCCCCAGATAATAAAGAAGCCCGTCGATATGGCTGCTGTTGTGGATGATTATCCAGTAACTTGTAATAAAAAGTCCTACTAACAGAATAAATACACTTGCAATAAAAGCAGGCATTGACTGGCGTAGTATGCCGGTATAGATTTCGTTTCCGGATCCTATATAATACTGTTCAATTTGTCCGGCGACCTCAGGATAACACGGTTTCAGCCGGACTATGACACTTTGCGCATACGTCGGCAGTTTCACGAAATTCCATACGTTTCCTGTTGTATACCCCATATTCCTCCAGAAGCATCCAATTTGTATATTTCACTGTTTTTAACAAAAACATCCACATACTGATGTGAGGTAAAAAATACAATGGAGCTTCGGTTATCTTTATTCAGATCAATATCAAAACTAAGCAGTATCACACCATCATCTAAGTATTGTATTTCATCAGGCTGATATGCTTCAAGTCTGCTTACAGAAGTTATATCCTTTTGGGTAAATATGGTACAAAGCAGAACTATGATAAATGACATCAGAATGATGCCTGTCAATATTTGTTGCGCTGTTTTCTCTTTCATTTGTCTTAAACTTAACCTATTATGCTAAAAATGATAAAGGAGCTTCAATAACATGTGCTATCCTGTTTGCAGAAAATACCAAACCCACAAAGCATCGTCATCATGCTGAAGTTTTAAAGTAATAATACCATGGTTATTACAATTTTTAAGGATTTTATTTCAACGATTTGCGCTATTAATTATAGCATTTCACGTTATATTTCAACAAAAATAAAATGTGCGCTTGCCGCTTGCTTTTGCTGTATAACAAAAAGGATAGAAAGCTTTTATACTCCACCCTATTCGAACACGCCTTATTAATCCCAGTTAATATCTTCATGTGATATACACTCACTAGTATCTGCTTTAGCTTCTGCAAGTGCTTCAATCTCATCCTGTTCCGGTTCTACCTCAGGAATAAACTTTATAACGACCTTGTAAAGTGTATCAATGTCGCTATCCGGTACTAATTCTATTAAATTTTTCAATGCCTCTTTACTCATTTTAGCACCTCCTATAATCTCTTATATGCCTGTCCTCGTGGTAATATGTTGTCTATGATAATTATATCATCTTCCATGGAAAATAACACCCTTAAATCCCCCACTCGTAAGCGGTAATCATTTTCATGCCCTTTTAGCTTTTTAATATCTCCAAACGGTATTTTTTCAATAGCTTCTTTCAATCTGACTTTTGTCTCTTTACTACATGAATTGATATATTTTACTGCTTTCTTCTTGTACTTAATTTGCATTTATTTCCACCTTTCGATAATATATTTTTAATGTTTATTTCGCATCCTCTACATTTGTTTCCATTTCCATCATACATATTAAAATCATAACACTCCATCTTCCCACATTCATTAATAATCAATCAACAATTTTCGACAAAATAATATATCATAGCAACTGTGACAAATTCCGTGACAAAAAATGATAAAATTATAGCAAATATCGTACAATTTCACGTTATATTTTAGCAGCAAAAAAGGCTGGAAACCCTTGATTTTCCAACGAAAACCTTGAATTTCCAGCCTTCTTATATCATTCATTATTCATGCCGGCGGCGGGACTTGAACCCGCACGATGTTGCCATCAACAGATTTTGAGTCTGCCTCGTCTGCCAATTCCGACACGCCGGCTTATTGTCCGGAAATACCGAACAATAAAGATTCTATCATACCGAAAAATGAAATGCAAGACTTTTTTAGTCAATCGGATGCTTCATATCTTTCAGGATATCGAAGCAGTCAAAAGTACGGAAGTAATCTGCAGCGGTCTCTGCACGGCGGATCAGCTGTGTAGAGCCATCCTCCTTTAACAGGATCTCTGCGGACTTTAACTTACCATTGTAGTTATAACCCATGGAATAGCCATGTGCTCCGGTATCATGGATCACAAGCAGGTCACCCATATCGATCTTCGGAAGCATACGGTCTACTGCAAACTTGTCGTTATTCTCGCAAAGAGAACCGGTTACATCGTATTTGTGGTCACATACGCTGTTGTCTTTTCCCATAACTGTGATGTGATGGTATGCACCATACATTGCCGGACGCATCAGGTTGACTGCACAGGCATCGACACCGATGTATTCCTTATGAGTGTGCTTCTCATGGATTGCTTCGGTTACAAGACAGCCATATGGTGCTAACATAAATCTTCCCATCTCGGTATAGATTGCAACATCATCCATTCCTACCGGAACAAGGATCTCTTCGTAAACCTTGCGGACGCCTTCACCGATCACACGGATGTCATTCGGCTCCTGATCCGGGCTGTAAGCCACACCGACACCACCGGATAAGTTGATGAAGGAAATATGACAGCCAACCTCTTCCTTTAACTTAACTGCAATCTCAAAAAGCTGTTTTGCAAGCATCGGATAATACTCGTTTGTTACGGTATTACTTGCAAGAAATGCATGGATACCGAAGTTCTTTACGCCTTTTTCCTTTAAGACCTTAAAGCCCTCAAAAAGCTGCTCTGTCGTAAATCCGTACTTTGCATCCCCGGGATTATCCATGATTCCGTTGCTCATCTTAAAGACTCCGCCCGGATTGTAACGGCAGCTGATCGTCTCCGGCAGCTTGCCGATTGCTTTCTCTAAGAAATCAATGTGTGTAAAATCATCTAAGTTAATGATCGCACCGATCTCATTTGCAAACTGGAATTCTTTTGCCGGTGTATCATTGGAAGAAAACATGATATGTTTTCCGTCAAAGCCCTGTGAATCTGCTAACATTAACTCGGTAATGGATGCACAGTCACAGCCACAGTCATACTCTTTTAAAATATCGAGAATAAATGGATTCGGAGTTGCCTTTACCGCAAAATACTCGCGGAAGCCCGGATTCCATGCAAATGCTTCCTTTACTGCCTTTGCATTCTCACGGATGCCCTTCTCATCATAGAGATGAAATGGGGTCGGATATTTTTTTACGATCTCTTTTAACTGCTCTAAAGTTACAAAAGGTTCTTTCTTCATGTGTTTTCTCCTCTATATTGATATATTTTTTCAGTAATTATGGGGACTGATCAAACAGTCCATTTGTATTCTATTGATTCTGTCTTCCAATGTCAATATAATCGTTACAATTCGTATTATAGAAAAAGCACATGGTTATGATTCGTTTTTTAAATTGTACTATGTATTTTTCCCTTCAAATGCTATGTTGGTTCAAGAACATTTTCCTTTTTCCATGATCTGTCAGAACACAACCCGGATCAAAAACATATAAAGCACGGTTCCAACTCCGATGCTTAACAGATTGTTCCGCTTCCAAACATGAAGCGCCACCACAACTGCTACCGCAATGAATTCCGGCAGTCCGAATGGAAAAGTTACCACGCTTACAGACTTCAGGCAATAGATCACTAACATTCCGATAACTGCTGCCGGAAGCACCTTTCCAAGATATTTCACGACCTCTGGGATCTCTTTTCCATTATGAAAGACCACAAACGGGATCGCACGCGTTGCGAAGATCGTCAGTGATACAACGAAAATGATTAAAAATGACATCTGCGGACTAATTGGCATCTGTGCTCACCTGCCCTTCCTCTTTTGGTTCAATCACTTTCCGACAGGATAATAAGATGACCATTACGCAGATCATCGTCGGCAGGATAAAATTATCTGCCCCAAAGATCAACAGGCAGATAAGTCCTGCCCCTAGTCCTGTCAGTGCCGGGATATGATTCTTCATCGTCAGCCACTGCTCCACAAATATCACAACAAACAATGCTGTCATTGCAAAATCAATTCCTGTCGCATCAAACGGGATCAGGGAACCTGCGATCGCACCGATTGCTGAACCGGTGATCCAGTAAAGCTGATCTAACAACGCAATCGCAAACATAAACTTATCTTCATCTACATCCTTTGGAACCTTGGTGATAAAGAACAGGGAATAGGTCTCATCCGTCAGGGAAAAGATCATATAAAGCTTCTTTTTTCCCATATTCTGAAAACGCTCTAACAGAGACAGTCCGTAAAAGATATGACGGATATTTACCATGATCTCTAAAAAAATAACCTGAAACAGGCTCACACCCGGTGCAAAGAAATTCACTGCAAGATACTGTCCGGAGCCTGCATAGACCATCACACTCATCAGAATCGCCCACAAAAAATTATAACCCTTTTCCTGATACATCACGCCAAATGCAATTCCGATAAACAAATATCCGGTCAGTACCGGTATCGTAAATGGAAATGCAGCCCGAAATGCCCGTGCATATCCACCTTTTTTCTTCATAATTTTTCCTCTTTTCTGTGAAACTAACATCAAACATATCTACTCTAACGCAAAATTTTCCAAAAAACAAGCGAAATCTATTTCACAACCCACAGAATCATGCTATAATAGGCAAAGGCTATGAGCAATGCCAAAAGAGAAGTGCACAAGACTATCTGCTTGCAGAATATGTTTTGTGCGATACTCTTTTGATCGTGCGAACGCACGTAGGTTCAAAAATGTATAACATTTTTGAACCTGTATTGCGAATGTAAACGGATAAACAAACATGAGCATGTAGGATGACAATCCGGAATGCGAATGCTTGTTGAGATTTCGAAAGTCCGCAGAACGGAGAAATCTCAATTATGATTGTATTGTGAATATAACAAACACGCGCATGTAGGATGATTAAGGAGACTTTCCATGTATATCACTGCTGTATTAACACCAGAACAAACTGCACAAAGCACAACACCTGAGACAACTGCGGCAGCATCCACAGAGGAAGGATCTCAGGATTTTTCTTCTTATCTGAGTAATTGTCAGGATAGTAACAGCCAAAGCGGTTCCCTGACTGATATTTTTAAACGTGCATCTGAGACGTATGGAGTTTCAATGTCACTGCTGACTGCAATGGCAAAACAGGAATCGAACTTCCAGTCCGATGCAACCTCCAAATCCGGTGCAATGGGTATCATGCAGCTTATGCCATCAACTGCAGAAAGTCTTGGTGTATCTAATGCCTATGATCCGGAACAGAATATTATGGGTGGTGCAAAATATATCAGCAGCCTTCTGCAAAAGTATAATGGCGATATTCCACTGGCACTCGCTGCATACAACGCAGGCAGCAATAATGTAGATAAATATGGCGGCATTCCTCCGTTTGAGGAGACACAGGACTATGTTGCCAAGATCACTTCTTATATGCAGGACGGCGTAACACTCCCGGATGGCAATAGTATTGCAGGAAGCACCGATGGACTGACCGCTTCTTCGGACAACGCCCTGACCTCACTGTTAAGCAAACTTTTTACTTATAATGACTATCAGAAGTTTCTGACACTCTTTGCAAAAAATATGAAGAGTGCAATTTCTTCTACCCTGTCTGAAAAATTAAATGGATCTGCTTCGGATACCTCGACCGTAGATACGGCGTCAGCAGACACAGACAGTACCGGCGAAACGGCACAGACCTCAGACAGTGAACAATCCCCTGCCTCTTTGTCCGTCAGCTTTACAACGATCGGTGGCACACCGGTCATTCCGGTTGCTGACAGTACAACAGGGTCACAGACACCGGATGTTCAGATTGTTGTACCGGACAAGCAGACCGAAAATTCGAATCTGCAATATGCAGCGCAGAATATCCGCTACAACAACAGTGTACTGAATCTGATGTCCCAGCAGGAAAGCTGATCCGATCACTTGGATAGATTCCAGCAGACATAAAAATAAAGTGTGCGCTTGCATTTACTGTATAGGGGATTTCCTATACATAAAAAAGCATCGGTTTTGTTTGTATGAAACCGATGCTTTTTCCATACCTGTGTACCTTCCAGATATGCTTCTTTTTTCTTTTCAATTTCGTTTTTATTTATTGCGGTGGATTACAGCGCGAACATGGTGCTAAGCCTCTCGCTTTTGCATCCTGCAACGTCACTTCAATATCACTTTTTTTCAGATACTGACAGCCTGCCGAATGATACTTTCCACCTGTTGCCGTAATATGTACCATTATATCTCCACCGGATACCGTCTGCTCCTGCGGTGTTTCCACTGCTTCCTGTGCCTGTGATGTGTCACCCGATACTGCTGCACCCGCTGCTCCTGCCGCCACTGCCCCGGCGGCCGCATTACCTGTAACACTATCGCTGCTGTCACTTGCGGCTGCACCTCCTGCACTGTCACTACTTCCGGTCGGCTCCCCTGCCTGCCAGCTCTCTGATGGGGAACAGTTCCAGTTGATCGTCGTTCCATCGGACTGGGCGATGATACTACCCTGTTCATCCGTACGGAATACCGATACACCTGCTGCCCGCAGCTTATTTAATGTCTCTGCATTTGGGTGGCCATAACTGTTACCCGCTCCGACACTGATCACTGCATAAGCCGGTGCAACCGCCGCAAGCATTGCATCCGTGGTCGAGGTCTTACTTCCATGATGTCCCACCTTATAAACATCCGCAGAAAGAGTAACTCCGGTATTTAAAATGGATGTTTCTTCCTCTTCCTCAGCATCACCCTCAAAATAAAAGGTCTTACTTCCATGTTTTAAAAGAAGGGCAATTGAATTATTATTCGAATCATCGTTTGAAGTAACCGGACCTACAAAGGTAAACTCCGCACCGCCTAACTGATAAGTATCTCCTGCGACCGGCAGTGTCTTGTTGTACCCTTTATACTGCATTGCACTGATCACATCACGATAGGTAGCCGTATCCTTGGTATCATCTGTTAAAAATACAGTTCCACAATCAAACTTTGTAATAATAACATCCAGACCTCCGATATGATCTGCATCCGGATGCGTTCCGATCACATAATCTAAGGACTGTACACCCTGTGACATCAGATAAGACTGTACGAGTGTACCCTTGTTATTATTACCTGCATCGATCAGCATGGATTCCCCGGCACAGGTAATCAGCGTTGCATCTCCCTGTCCAACATCAATATAATGCACCTGAAGTGAAGAATCTGCCGGCAGCTCTGTATCCTGCTGTTTCTCATCCGGATTCTCGGTCACAACCGGCTTCCTGCTTTCCGTATCTGATCCAGCTTCCGCCGTCTGCCCGGTTTCTATCCCATAGCTATCGACGGATACAACCTTATCATCCTCTGTCGCATCCGTTGTAACCGCTGTCTCTGTCTGGGCTGTTTCATTCTGCGTCAGAGGTGTCTGTGAGAGATCTGTCTGACTGCTGCAACCGGTCAGTACAAGCATCAGGGCAAGAAAAATTCCCCAGATCCCATGCTTTTTCTTCTTAGTTTCCACAGCCACTGCACCCCTTACAACTCTTTGACTCAGCCAGTTCTTTTGTCACCTTATGATACGCCTCTTCCTGATTACGCATCATAATCTGCGTTGTCGCTGCATACATCAGCATGTTTGGCTCGAACTGTGTCTGATAATCCTGTAGGTCAAATACACAGCAGACAGGTTCTGCATCTTCTTTACGGTATACCGAATAAAACTCGCCTCTGTTTTTCTCTGCATCCGCAACAATCGCAAGCTCCATCTCCAGTTCCGGAATGTAGCCACATAAAAATATGGTTGCATTCTCTGCCATCTGCGGATCGATCTGCTCTAATAAGGAAAAGTCTTCCATTCCTTCTTCATATTCCATCCACCGCGCCATATTCTGTATGGTTAAAAGTGTCATCTCTGCAATTGCTTCCTTCGGTAATCCCTGTTTCATATTATTCTCCATTCCTGCGCTACAGACGCATTATTTGTATTTCATTTTTATGATTCATTCCATTGTTTGTACTCATCCAGTCTTTGAATATAGCCTGAAAATTCAGGAACCGTAAAATCTAATTCTTTATATCTTACCGGGTAAATAATTCCCTTACTGATCAGCTGCGCTCTGGTTGTAGAAATAGACCCCACATTTTTTCCAAGATTTTTTGCAACATTTGAAATGGTGCATGGAAGTTCTCCACATTTTACCATGGCAAATATGAATTTCTTATCGCTCTCTGCACATCTCTCATATCTTGATTTGAAAAAGCCCTCATCTAATTCTTGCAAAAATTCTTCTATATTGCAATCTACATCTATTTCTCCAATTGTGTTCTTATCTGTATTATTATAAACAATCTTGCACAACTGCTGAATAAAAAAAGGATAACCCTTTGTAACCCTTGTAATTTTCTCTATTGCTTCCTTCGTATATGTCACATGAAATTTTTTAGCCGGTTCTTCAATCGCTTTTTGTGACTGCTCAGATGTTAAGGAGTCAATCTTTTTATATACAAACAGCCTTTCTGAGTATGACTTTTCATCGGAAAGCATTTTATATATTTTCGGAAGCCCTGCCCCGACAATCATAACAGGATATCCCAACTGATTTGTCCTGTGAAGTGCTGCAATTAAGGAACCTAATTGATCCTGCTTCATATATTGTATTTCATCAATAAAAAAACAGATTGGGGTTTCGGTTTTGTATGCAGTCTCGCCCATTGTCGTAAAGACCTCTGTCAGACTCTGTGTTAAATTCTTTGAGACATATAGTTCTCTATCCTGAACAGCAAGTGAAAATGTAATATCTTCCGGATTAAAAGAAATCACCAAAGACCGGATTGCATCCAAAGGTTTCTGAACAAGATGCTTAAACTTTTCTTTTGCACTTACCTTCCGTAAAAAAGCCTGCGCACATTCTGCAATCTGTGATATGAAGTCGTTACGTTCTTCTACTTCTATATGCTTGCAAAAAATCCCCTTTTCCTCTGCATTTGCCTGCAGTTTATTGATCAATACCGTTTTCCCTACTCCACGTAATCCACTAAATATAACGGATTGTGTTGGTATATTCATCCTAAGTGCTTCAAACATCTGATCTACATTTTGAATATCTTCATCCCTGCCCGCAATATATACCGGCATCAATCCGGCTCCGGGTCTGTATGGATTAATTTTAAACATATACTCACCTCCATATTCCCTTATATTTTATCGTATTTATCCATGGCTTTCAATATTCTTCCGCTTTTTCCCGCAAATAAAATACGATATGCCACGATAACTTTATTCCTGACTTTTACTGATCTTTTTTACACATCCGATACAGACCGGCACGATATACAGACATGCTGAGATCCATGCACTCTGATCTGCATAACAGATCGCACCAAAGTGGAAAACCGGCACAAACGCAAGACTGACAAAGATCCTTGCCGCCATCTCTACCGCACCGGAAAAAACTGCCCTGCCGGAAAACCCAAGTCCCTGCGTCGTCATCCGGCATACATTTAAGATGCCAAGTGACCAGAAAAAGTAACCCAGACATCTGAGATAGGTTCCGGAAGCATCTAAGACGTCCACTGCGCTCTTTGAAACAAACAATAGTGACAGACTCCGTCCGAAAAAGATCAGTACAAGTCCCGCACACAGACCATACAATACACCTACCGTAACCCCCTGTCTGATTCCCTTTTTGATCCGGTCAGGCTTTCTCGCTCCAAGATTCTGACCACAGAAGGTCGATACTCCGGTTGCGATCGCATCAAACGGGCACATTGCAAACTGCTTGATCCGCATTGCAGCCGTAAAAGCAGATACATAGACACTTCCTAAGCTATTATTTGCCGATTGCATGACCATACTGCCGATTGCCGTGATCGAATACTGAAGTCCCATCGGCACACCCATTGCAAACATGGTCTTTGTCACATGTCCATCCATCCGGCACTCTTCCCGCTGTATATGTAACAGCGGAACCTTCCGCAGAATATAAAACAGACAGAGCAGACCACTCACCGCCTGGGCTGTGATCGTAGCTGCTGCCGCGCCTGATACGCCCCAATGCAGTCCCAGAATGCAGACCAGATCCAGTAAAATATTAAGTGCGGTTGCAATTGCAAGAAAAATAAACGGCGTCCTGCTGTCTCCTACTGCACGCAAAACACAGGAAAGCAGATTATACAGCAGGTTAAACGGAATACCTAAAAAAATGATCAGAAGATACTGATACGCCCCTGCATAAATATTTTCCGGTGTCGACAACAGATGCAGGATCTGCGGACAAAATACCGCACAGAGCAATGTAAGAATCACTGCCGCAGCTGCCGAAAGCACTGCGCCATGAAACAGATAAACACGCATCAGCCGGTAATCCTTCGCACCAAAACGCTGTGCGATCGGGATTGCGAATCCACAGCAGATTCCGATACAGAATCCCAGGACTAAAAACTGCACGCTGCTCGATGCTCCGACACTTGCCAGTGCTTCCGTTCCAAGATACCTTCCGACAATGGCAGCATCTACAATATTATAGGTCTGCTGGAACAGATTCCCGATCAAAAGAGGGAGTGCAAACTGCAAAATTAACGGCAATGGCTTTCCCTCTGTCATACTCTTTACCATATTCCGATCTCCTTTCCAAAGTTATCTTCATTGTAAATTCTATGTTAAAAAAGTCAATATGTAATACAAAATGTCAAAAAAATAAAACCCTTGAATCATCAAGGGTTTTATAAGCTGGTAACGGGAATCGGACCCGTGACCTCCGCACTACCAATGCGACGCTCTACCGACTGAGCCATACCAGCATCTGGTTGAATTGTCTCAACTTGTAATAATATACTATACCAGACGGCTCTTGTCAAGCGGCATTGCTATTTTATTTTAACTCTTTTTGCTATTTTATTTTAACTTCTTTTTCAAACGCTGTAAGGCGTTGTCGATCGACTTGGGTTCTTTGCCCATCAGTTCTGCGATCTGGATATAATCATAACCCTGTAAGTAATAGGTCAGCACCTCTTTTTCTAACGCACTTAAAGTATCTGCAACTTTCTTCTGGAATGCAAGCAGATTCTCCTGATTGATCACAATCTTTTCCGGATCTAATTCATCCCTGGAATGGATTGCCTGCTCTAAGTGCATCCCCTCGGTATCTTCCGAATCTGCATAGAGCGGAATATAGGAATTGAGCGGTGCATGCTTTTTTCGCTGGGATGCCTCTACTGCCGTGTACATCTGTCTTGCAATGCAAAGATCTGCAAAATGATAAAAGGAACTCTCCTTATCTTCCCTGTAATCACGGACTGCCTTAAACAGTCCGATCATGCCTTCCTGTATCAGATCATCGGTATCCCCACCGATCAGATACAGTGCTTTTGCTTTTTTGCGTACCAGATTCTTGTACTTATTCATCAGATAATCGGTGATCTCGTTTTCTCCTGCCCGCAATAACCGGATCAGTTCCTCATCGGTATACTGTTCATAAGATGCCATTGCTGTCACTGTTTTCTCCCTGCCTGTTCTTTTTTCATAACCCGTTTTTCTTCCTATCCCAGCCGCTGTCTTACGATCTCATATGCAAGCACGCCTGCTGCAACGGATGCATTCAGTGAATCAATATCTCCCTTCATCGGAATGGATGCGATAAAGTCACAGTTCTCTTTGACAAGCTTGCTGACTCCTTCCCCTTCATTTCCGATCACAAGTCCCATCGGGCCCTTCAGATCCAGATCATACATGGTCGTTCCGCCCATGTCCGCACATACGAACCACATTCCCTGTTCCTTCAGTTCCTTGATCGTATTCGTCAGATTCGTCACCTTTGCAACCGGTGTGTAGTTGATTGCCCCGGCAGAAGCCTTTGCAACCGTTCCGGTCAGCCCGACCGCACGTCTCTTTGGAATGATCACGCCATGTGCCCCCGCCAGATTCGCGGTACGGATAATAGCTCCGAGATTGTGCGGATCTTCGATATTATCCAGAAGGAAAATAAATGGTGCTTCGCCTTTTGTGCGCGCATTTTCTAAAATATCTTCCACTTCTGCATACTTATAGGCTGCTGCCATTGCAATGACACCCTGATGCTTCTTGGTCTCTGACAGCTGCTCTAATCGTTCCTTTGCAACATAGTTGATGATTGTATCATGCTTTTTCGCCTCACGGACGATCGTCTGTACCGGTCCATCCTTACAGCCATCTAAAACATACAGCTTATCGATCGTTTTTCCTGCGCGAAATGCTTCTAAAACGGCATTGCGTCCCTCGATCTTTAATCCGTCTGACAGATCTGTCTGCTGTAACTGCTGCTCTCTTTTCTTTTCCACAAGCTTTCTCCTTTATGGTTATTTATTCTTCCCTGTTTTTTCATCGTAATGCGCCAGTGCCTCCCTGACAAGCGCAACGATCCGCTCAAACCGGTCCTCTAGATAGAGATAACCCATCAGTGCCTCAAATCCGGTCGCTCTCCGGTAATCCGACATCGTTGCATTTTTTGCCATCGTCGGTGACTTGGCATTTCTGCCCCGCCTATAGATCTCTGCCTCTTCTTCGTCTAAAAGCGGCTCGATCGTATGCATCATCTGCGACTGGGCATGTGCTTTTACCAGCTGGCTGGTTGCGTGATGCAGATTACCGGCCTTCGTATTTCCCCTTCCAACCACTATGGAACGGATGATCAGATCATAAATCTCATCACCGATATACGCAAGGGTCAGCGGGGAATAGGTCTTAATATCTACATCACGGATATGAAACTGTTCCTTGATATAGGAATTTATGCCTTTTTCCATTTTACTCCTTCTCTGGTATCCTCTAACAGAATTCCCTTCGCAGCAAGTTCATCACGGATCGCATCTGCTTTTGCAAAATCCTTTGCTTTCTTTGCAGCCTTACGTTCTTCGATCTTCTCTAAGATATAGCTTTCAAGCTCATCATCCACACCGGACTCCTCGACAAGTTCTCCCTTTGTAAGATCTAAGGATAATACCTCGTCAAAGCTTTCCATCAATGCATATTTGGTCTTATCGGTCATATCTGCCTTTAACACTTCATAAACCACCGTCAGTGCCATAGATGTATTCAGATCGTTTTCCACTGCCTCTAAGAACTTTTCCTTATATGCCGTAAACTTCTCCCGTTCGAACTCCGTCGTCTGATCGAGCTTTGCGATCGCTTTGCGCAGCTTACGGTAAGAATTCTCGATATTATCCATAACCTCATAAGAGAACTCTAACGGCTTGCGGTAATGGGACTGTAAGCAGAACATACGGTATACCAGCGGATGATAACCCTTTTCTTCCAATAAGGATACGGTCAAAAAGTCTCCCTTAGACTTACTCATCTTGCCGGACTTATCATTTAAGTGATGCACATGGAACCAGTAATTACACCACTTATGTCCGAGATAGGATTCACTCTGTGCGATCTCGTTCGTATGATGCGGGAAAATATTGTCCACACCGCCGCAGTGAATATCCATATATTCACCTAAGTGCTTGATACTGATGCAGGAACACTCAATATGCCAGCCCGGATAACCAACACCCCATGGACTATCCCATTTCAGTTCCTGGTTATCGAATTTCGACTTGGTAAACCATAATACGAAGTCACTCTTATTCTTCTTATTACCATCTTCTTCTACATCATCACGGACAGCACTCATCAGCTCTTTTTCCGTCTGACTCGAAAATACATAATAATCGTCTAACTTAGAGGTATCAAAATAGATATTACCACCTGCTGCATAAGCATAACCTTTTTCTAAAAGTACCTCAATCATGTGGATGAATTCCGGAATACAGTTTGTCGCCGGTTCTACCACATCCGGACGCTTGATATTTAACTTGGCACAATCCGAAAAGAATGCATCGGTATAGAACTTTGCAATCTCCATAACGGTCTTATGTTCTCTTTTTGCACCCTTTAACATCTTATCTTCTCCGGTATCTGCATCACTCGAAAGATGACCGACATCGGTGATATTCATGACACGCTTGACATCATAGCCTGCATAGCGCAGTGTTTTCTCTAAAACATCCTCCATGATATAACTTCTCAGGTTACCGATATGTGCAAAATGATATACCGTTGGTCCGCAGGTATACATATTGACCTTGCCATCTACGTTCGGTACAAATGTCTCTACCTTACGTGTCAGTGTGTTAAATATCTGCATCTTGTTTTCCATATCTGTTTTCTCCTATTTTTCACTCAATTCTTTTATCTGTCTCTCTAAATCGATCACACGATTGCAAAGTTCGGAATTCTCATGCTGTAAGGTTGTAATGTCTTCCTTGACAGGATCCGGCAGATGGATCTGATCCATATCACTGCGCGGTACCTTGACATTGTCACGCTTTACAATTCTTCCCGGTACACCGACTACAGTACAGTTTGGTGGTACTTCCTCTAATACAACACTACCGGCACCGATCTTCGAATTCTCTCCGATCGTAAAGGAACCAATGATCTTTGCCCCTGCACTGACCATAACATTATCCTTCAACGTCGGATGACGCTTTCCGGTCTCTTTACCGGTACCACCTAAGGTCACGCCCTGATACAAGGTCACATTGTCTCCAATGATCGTTGTCTCACCGATGATGACACCTGTACCGTGATCGATGAAAAATCCTTTGCCGATCGTTGCACCCGGATGGATCTCGATTCCGGTCTTTCTGGCTGCCCGCTGTGAAATATATCTTGCACGGAAGTAGTGCCCTTTCAGATACTGCTTATGTGCACGTCTGTAACTAAGCATAACACGAAACGTCGGATAAAGCAAAACCTCCATTGGAGATCGAAGTGCCGGATCACGTTCCTTAATAATCTCAAACTCTTCCTTTAATTCCTTGATAAATCCCATGTTCTCCTCTTTTCTGCGCACGTTCTTTGCACATAACAGGATTTGTATCAAGTGCGCGCAGATACAAATCCTATATCTGTAATAAAAAATCTCCTGAAACAATACCGTTCTAACGATACCATCTCAAGAGACGAATTTACTCGTGGTTCCACTCTGATTCAAGCAGTGATACTGCTTCTCATTACACTTAACGCGTGTGAACGTTTCAGACTACTTGCTTCATCCAAACGGCTCACGGAGGCACTTCATAATCCAGATAACCGGAACTGCTTACAGCCGGTGACAGTTCCTCTCTGCGGTCACATCGGTATTACTACTCTTTCCGCTCATTGCCTTTCCTTATAACACCACTTTAGTTTATGCACGAAGATGTGATTTGTCAACCCTTTTTTGCATCACATTTCTATGTGTTTTATGCATTATGATGTGGACAGCCCGGACATCCACCGCCATTTCCGCCTACTGCAACACTGCTCTCATAAAAAGTCGTTAATGCACAGATTGCCTGGGAAGATATGCCTTCCTCTGTTCCGGTAAAGCCTAAGCCTTCTTCGGTCGTTGCCTTAACATTGACCTGACTTACATCAATTCCAAGGGCATCTGCAATATTTTTCTCCATCTGTTCAATATGTGGACGCATCTTCGGCTTTTGTGCAATGATCGTCGCATCAATATTCTCTACCAGATAGTCATTTTCTTCCAACAGCTTTGCCACATGCTCTAACAGCCGGATACTTGAAATCCCTTCATACGCCGGATCCGTATCCGGAAAATGCTTTCCAATGTCACCAAGGGCTGCTGCTCCAAGCAATGCGTCCATGATCGCATGCAGTAACACATCTGCATCCGAATGACCAAGCAGTCCAAGTGTATGCGGAATCTCCACTCCGCCAATGATCAGTTTTCTTCCTTCCACCAGACGATGTACGTCATATCCCATTCCTACTCTCATGATTACTCCTTTTCATGCTTCCTGTATCTATGCCTTTTTCAGATATCTGGATGCCACATAATAATACTTGTTATTCAATAAGATCTTATACCATGTATAGCCATTTGCATTCTTTTTATAAGACTTCACCACATATACGGTCTGACCATATGCAAAGGTACCAACGATCCTATAAGAAGTTCCTGCCCCGGTGCGATAATTCAGCCTTGCTGCCGTCTTATACTTTGCAATTGCCTGATACTTGATCTTTTTCGTATTGCTGTTTCCACTGGTCTTTTTGCCATGATAGGATTTTATCGCATAGGTGTAGGTTTTCCCATTTTTTACCTTCTTATCCGTATAAGTGACTTTACCTGCGGACTTTAAAGTTGCTATCTTACTGTATTTTCCATTGCCTGTCTTACGATAAACATAATAGCCCTTGGCATTACCTGCCTTTTTCCAGGTCAGCTTCACACCGGATGTTGTAATGACGGCTGACTTCAGTGAAGGCTTTTTCGGTGTAATTGTCGTGGTGGCAGCCGGTGTCGTAGCAGTGCATCCCTTTGCATCATATCCGCTTGTTACACCGCCCTTATATGCCCGTACCGTATACACATATGTTGTCTTTGCAGCCAGCCCGGTATCGGTACAACTGTTCGCAGACTGCCCGCCTACCCGCTTTACTTCACTATACGCGCTGCTTCCGCTTTTCCGGTAGATGATATAACCCTCTGCCCCATTTACCGGTGTCCATGTCAACGTAATACTGCCCTTCGATGCAGATGCCCTGCCAAGTACCGGTGTCTGAAGATAGAACACAGACTTTTCATTCGATTTTAATGTTGTTCCACCTGCCTGATAAGCCACAAGCCTGTAATAATTCGTACTACCTGCCTGCGGACTCTTATCGGTATACGTCAGGGTCAGACCCGACTTCACAGTTCCGATCTTCTTATAACTGCCCTTATCCACCTTGCGGTAGATGTAATAGCCGGATGCTCCAACAACCTTTTCCCAGGACAGCTTCGCATACCCGGAGGTATATCCGACACTTTTTAACACCGGCTGCACCTTTGCAAAATCATATGCTGATACGCCAAGCTTATTCTTACTCTTTAAAACCCGAAGTAAAGCTACTATGGTTGCCTTTCCTGCATATACGTCTACAGCCAGATTATACTGGCTCTGATAGGTCTGCTGGAATGCCTTTACCGCATTCTGGCTCTTACTTCCATACTTTCCATCGACATCTAATCCTGCATTATTTGCCAGATTCAGTGCATTCTGAAGCCATGCGATCTCCTCAGACCTTGATGCATAGCTGACTGTACTGACCGGTATCCTGCGGTCTCCCGCATTATAATAATCCCAGTGCTTTTCCACCGCTGTATCTGCTGCCTTCGTATAAGTAGCAAAACGCCTTGCCGCATAGGCTCCTGCAACCGAATCAAGCAGAGCTGCTTCATGTAATTCATTTAAGGTCACATCAGAAGCGATTCCACCTGCAAATGCCTTCGCCGCATTTGCGACTTTGCCCGCTCCTGTCGTACCACCATAGTTTCCCGAACCGCACTGGTTCGTCAGATCACAGAAATAGACAAGTGCTGCTGCATTGCGGATTCCCCATCTGTCATATCCGGCACTGATATATGTATAAATATCTGACTCCACCTGGGCATCCTGCACCTTTTTTCCTGCATCCGAAGACAGAACCTTTGCAATCGCCGTTGCCTGCGCCGTTGTTGGCACAAAGCGTGTATCAGTGCTGTATCCACTCCAAGAAATTTTATCATTCGTAATTTCGTCATAAAGCTTTGTTCCCAATATCTTCTTTGCATTCGCATATTCTTTTGTAATTTTATATAAAATTCCCTTTGCACGGTCTGAATTCCACTGTAATAATCCCAGTGAGATTCCATGCCCGTTGTCATTGCGGTTGATGGCTCCATATGCCTGATCACTGGATACCTCATTCGACAGGATAACCTTTCTTGCTGCAAGCATCACATCCCTTGCTGTCGCGGTCGATGGCACCAGTCTCTGCGTTGGTGTAATTCCGGTCGCATCTACCGCAGCTTCCTGTGTCATTACCTCTTCTGCGCATTCTGCACGCTCACTGATCGCCATATCAAAAAGAGAGGGATCCACCTCTGTAGGATCTTCTATGTAATCGTCCGCTTCATCCGGACATTCCGTATCCGGCTCCACATCATTCCCGGTATCTTCCTCAGGCTCTATTTCCGTTTCTATCTCTGTATCCGTTTCTGTTACGGAATCCGTCTCATCCGGGCGTTCTGTCTCCGTCTGCTCCGTTTCCGGCTGTTCTGTCTCATATTCCGTATCAGACACTTCCGGCGATGTAATCTTCGTAAGATCCTCTTCTGCCGGAATTTTTTGGGCATCTGCTTCTACCGATGTCTCCGTTTCTATTTCCAATATCCTCTCTGTTCCAGCCAGCAGCCCCGCCTCTGACTGTAATTCTGTCAGAAGTTCTGTATCCGCCTCTGCTTCAAAATCATCCGTTACAATCGCACCGGTCCGGATATCTTCAGCCGCATAGACATGATACGGCAGCATCGTACACATCATCGATAGTGTACAGAGTCCCGCTATAATTCTTTTCCACTGCTTTCTTCTCTTCTGACTTTTCACACGAATCTCCATTCTGATCGGTTGACTGATCCGACTATAAGCTACAATATCTTTTAGTATAATTCAAATCATACTTTCTTTCAACCGACAAGAGGTGGGAATTATTCCCATTTTTCTTTAAGAAAACATTAAGTTTTTTCTAAGGATCAAAGGGCGATTGCTGTACAGGGAATTCCAAAGTAAGTTTCTATACAGATTAGGGTGTCAAAAGATGTTTTCAAATTTTATAATTAACAAAATGCACAAAAAACTCCTGATAGATTCTATCAGGAGTTAAGTTAGTAGCGGAAGGGAGATTTGAACTCTCGACACCACGGGTATGAACCGTGTGCTCTAGCCAACTGAGCTATTCCGCCATATTCGGTTAACTATGGGACCTACAGGGCTCGAACCTGTGACCCTCTGCTTGTAAGGCAGATGCTCTCCCAGCTGAGCTAAGATCCCATGTTGCTGTCACTCGCGACTGCTCCGCTATTATACAATGATATTCGTCCAAAAGTCAACCCCTTTTTTTCAACTTTTTCTATTTTTGAAATTATTCATTATATTCTGACCTTTTTATACAAAAGATGAGACTTATTTGCTAGGCTGCTGCATTGGCATTAATGGTATCAATTATTTTTTTTATTCCCACCCATACAGTCAGATCTGTAAATATTTCAACTACACTTCCCTGATCTGTAAAAGGCGATTCCTGAAGTACAGAAAAATCCTTCATCATACCATTGTGAACAATGTACTCAACAATCTGATTCACAAAATAAATCTGCCTGCTATCAAGGCTTGCATTCGTCAAATACTCTGAAAAGGCTTCTTTTGCTGCATTCATATCTAAACCTACAATTTCCCGGACAAATTCACCCAATGGCTTTGTACCAAATTCCTGTTCGTAATCCTGCTTTGTCCCAACCTCTCTCCATAAAATCTCTTCTAATGATTCAATATCTGTTTCTGTCAAAGGTTGGTTCGTCTTGAGCTTTGCAATGGCAATATTATCCTGATGCTGTCGGATATAATATTCCGCCTTTGCCTTATAGTTTTTCAACTCATCGTTTTCAAGTTCGGATTCTTTCCATTCCATAGATAATAGCTCATCTGTAAAATTCGTATCGTATTTGACTTTTTCCGTTCGAATGTATTTCATCAAACCACGTAATTTTTCCCGAATCTCCTCAAACTCCTGAAATACCTGCATTCTCTACATAATCCGTATGTAGAATCTTCTGAATTAGATCAGACTGAGCCTGAATCTCCGGAATATTTGCAACATTTGCTACTCCACTCGCCTTTTTGTACAAATCGCTACGGGCTCTTGTATATTTCTTACCAACCAGGTATGCAAGCTCTATCCCATACATCAAGGCATCAAAACGCACCGCACTTGCTTCATCTTCATCCGGCAAAATGAGTGGTGCAACTTCTTCCCTCACAATCAATGTATCCTCATATGTCAGCGTCTGGTAATTCGATTCCACAGAATATAAATCAACATATTTCAAATGCTGTCGTACCGCAAAGTTATCCCTTGGCAGCTCTTTCACCTTTTCACTCATCTGCTTTACTAAGCTCTTACGATAAGCAATCAGCCGGTCAATCTGATAATCCATGTCCTGTAACTTATAAGAAATTTCAAACTTGAGGTTAAAGATCGCCCCCTGAAGTGCCATCATATTTGCTGTTGCTTTTCCCTTATTCATTCGAAAGAATTCAAAGTTACCACAAAAGTCAAAGATGTAAAACTTCTTTTTATCCTCTCCATCTAAAAGTTTCGAACAAGGTCTTGTACCTCGTCCAATCATCTGCCAGAACTTTGCTTTACTCATCACTTTTTTGAAAAATACAAGGTTAACCACTTCTGGGACATCAATTCCAGTATCCAGCATGTCTACCGAAATCGCAATCTGGGGCATTTTCTTCGGATCAGAAAATTCATCAATTGCACTCTGGGCATAGGTCATATAATTATCAATTACCTTTGCATAATCTGGAAGATATGGATATTCCTTATGAAATACCTTTAGAATTTTTTTGCATATTCCGCAAGAACTGCGCATCCGTTCCTCCGGAACGGATGCGCAGTTCTTGCGAAATATGCACTCGCTGATAGCAATTAACTCCTGCATTTCATCTTCCAATGCAGATTGTCTTATTATCTCCATAATAAATTCTCCTTTCTTTTTTTCAGAGCAAGTCTGCTTGGAACAATATAAAAAAGCTCATAGCAAGACCTGTCGATA
>JALERL010000114.1 GCA_022764465.1 Lachnospiraceae bacterium
TATTTTACAAAATCGGAATTCTATGAGGTGCGATAATGCAAGATATTATGAAGGTTAATCAGAAAGAATATAAAATTGTGAAGTTGTTAGGACATGGAAAAGGTGGTTATTCTTATTTAGCAGAACAAAATGATTATTATAGATTATTTTCCGACTAATTTCATTGTACAAAATGAACAGATTTTTTATATTGACTACGAATGTAACAATTACATGGATGAATGGAATTTTGAAAATTGGGGAATTAAGTATTGGTTTAAGACACAAGAATTTATTGATTATGTGAAGCAGCATTAGTTATACAACTTTTAGCTTGTAAGGTTAAACAGCCGAAAATATAAAACTGGGAGAAAACTATGTATCAATTATTTCCCGACAAAGATGTAAAATGTACTAGAATAAGCATACCCTGCAGGGACGGCAGAAACATGCCGGCTCTTGTTGTCACACCAAAGATTCCGAGAAAACATGCACCGGGAATCCTATGGATACACGGTGGCGGTTACATGACAGGAATGAAAGAAATGGTATATATGTCAAGGGCAATCGATCTGGTGAAAAATTATGGAGCAACCGTGATTTCGCCGGGATACCGGCTTTCCATCCGAAAGCCATATCCGGCTGCCATAGAAGATTGCTATGATGCATTATTGTATCTGAAGAATCATGCCAGCGAGCTGGAAATCAACAGAGATCAGATCATGGCAGGCGGAGAGAGCGCAGGCGGCGGTTTGTGTGCTGCTTTATGCATGATGGCAAGAGACACAGGAGAGGTAAATATTGCTTATCAGATGCCTTTGTATCCGATGCTTGATAATTTTGATACGGAAACATCTGCGGATAATCATGGGAAAGTGTGGAATACCAAAAAAAATCATATTGCATGGAAGCTTTATTTAAGGAAGGATGCATGGAAAAAGGTATCACCTTATGCCGCTGCTGCAAGACAGAACGATTATACAGGTCTTCCACCGGCATATAGTTTTGTGGGAGACGGAGAACCCTTTTATGCAGAGACATGCACCTATATAAACAATCTGAAAATGGCGGGAATTGAGGCAAAACTGGATGTTTATCACGGCAATATGCATGCGTTTGACATGATGAAGCCCAAGCTTGCAATCAGCAGACAGGCGGCTTGGGCGTTTAACCGGCATTTTGAATATGCAAGGAACCATTATTTTGCAAAGAATTGATGATGTACGACGATGACAATACGATTTAAAAATCGAAAGGTTGTGCAGGAATGGAGATCATATGAAGATAGTATTAATACATGGGCAGAGCCATAAGGGTTCAACGTATCACATCGCCCGCATGCTGGCAGAAAAAATAAACGGAGAAATACATTATGAAAAGCTAAAGCCACTCACAGATGCAATCGATGAAGCGGACGTGATTATCTTAGCCAGTACGGTTTACGTATATCATGCGACCGGAGCAATGAAGGCATTTTTAGACCATTACGGATACAGATGGATGGTGCATTGCCCGGAAGAATCTATGTTTAGAAAACAAGGGGTATGTATCTCTACGGCGGCAGGCGCAGGGATGAAACCGACGAATAAAGATATGATGGACAGGTAAAAAGAGACCTTGGTGACAGAAAAGTGAAAAGGGAGAAGGAAAGCGTACATATGTTATATAGAACGAATCAGCGGAATGGACAAAAATTATCGATCTTAGGCTATGGCTGCCTGCGGTATTCCAAAAAGGGAACAGCCATTGATCAGGAAAAGGCAGAAAAGGAGATGGCGTATGCGATCGAGCAGGGGGTCAATTACTTTGATACCGCCTATACCTATGGCGGCAGTGAGGAATGTCTTGGAAAGTTCCTTGCCAAAGGCTACCGGGATAAGGTGAATATCGCGACAAAGCTGCCACATTATTATGTGAAAAAACAGGGTGATATGGATCGGTATTTTAACGAACAGTTGCAGCGTCTGCAGACCGATCATATCGAATATTATCTGATGCATATGTTAAATGATATCGCAACCTGGGAGCGCCTGGTATCGCTTGGAATCACGGACTGGATCGAGGAGAAGAAGAAAAGCGGACAGATCGGGCAGATCGGTTTCTCGTTTCACGGAGGAACGGAGCAGTTTTGTAAGATTATCGATGCGTATGACTGGGATTTCTGCCAGATTCAGTATAACTATATGGATGAATACACACAGGCAGGAACAGCAGGACTAGAATATGCCAATAAGAAGGGAATGCCGGTTATCATCATGGAGCCGCTTCGGGGCGGAAGACTGGTAAATGCCCTGCCACAGGGCGCAAAAAAGATATTTGCGGAAGCAGAGCCAAAACGGAGTGCTGCGGAATGGGGACTGCGTTGGATCTGGAACCATCCGCAGGTAAATGTGATCTTATCCGGAATGAATGACATCGAACAGGTAAAAGAAAATGTAAGGATTGCTTCAGAGACCAAAGCGGATAGCTTTACGAAGGAAGATCAGGAAGTGATCGAACGGGTGAAAAAAGAGATCAACCGCCATATCAAAGTGCCGTGTACCGGTTGCAGCTACTGCATGCCATGTCCGCAGGGGGTAGATATTCCAACCTGCTTTGCAGCTTACAATACCAGATATACAGATAGCTGGTTTGCGGGAATGAAGGCATACTTCATGTGTACCACCTTAAAGACGAATCCGACCGTAGCATCAAAGTGCATCGGATGCGGAAAGTGCGAGCGGAGATGTCCGCAAGGCATCCATGTGAGGGAGGAATTAAAGCAGGTAAAAAAACATATGGAGAATCCAATTTATAAGATTGCAAAGGTAGCTGCGGGCTTTATCGGAAAGTATTAAACTGAAATTTAAGAAAGAAAAAGGAAATTGACACATTTGACAGAATATTATAAACAGAGGGATTTTTCCTCATGACAGACAATTCGATTACATGAAAGTGTTGATACACACCAAAGAGCGACCACATGGTGCATCCGGGAGGTGGTAGCAGAGATGATAATTCGTGAGAGGATGGAGCAGTTAGAGCATACCCTGCTTAGTCCATATGCAACCTTAAGTGAGAATTCTGTCGGAAGAGACAGAGAAGAACCACAGTGTGATATACGTCCGGTGTTTCAAAGAGACCGGGACCGGATCTTACACTGTAAGGCATTCCGGCGGCTGAAAAATAAGACACAGGTCTTTTTAACGCCGCGCGGAGATCATTACCGGACGAGATTATCCCATACCTTAGAGGTATCCCAGAATGCAAGAACGATTGCGAAGGCACTCAGACTGAATGAAGATCTGGTGGAAGCGATCGCGTTAGGGCATGATCTGGGGCATACACCGTACGGACATGCGGGCGAGAGTGTGTTAAACCGGCTCTGTGAGGGCGGCTTTAAGCACAACAAGCAGAGTGTAAGGATTGTAGAAAAGTTAGAGAAAAACGGGGAAGGACTGAATCTTACCTGGGAGGTACGCGATGGCATTTTAAATCATCAGACCAGTACGATGCCACATACCCTAGAAGGCAAGATCGTACGTTTTTCGGATAAGATCGCTTATATCAATCACGATATTGATGATGCGATCCGAGGAAAGATCCTGCGGGAAGAAGATATACCGTTTGAATTAAGAGCGACATTGGGGGATTCGACAACTACAAGGCTGGACACCCTGATACATAATATAATTACAAACAGTATGGATAAGAACGACATTATCATGTCGCCGGAGGTACATGAAGCAATGCTGGATCTGCGGAAGTTCATGTTTACGCATGTCTACCGGAATCCGATTGCAAAGGGAGAAGAGGATAAGGCGAAGGATCTGTTGGAGCGGCTGTTTTATTTTTACATGGAGCATCCGATGGAGATGGCGCCACAGTTTACGAAGATGATTGCAGAAGGGGAAGCGAAAGACCGCGTGGTATGTGATTACATCGCGGGAATGACAGACCAGTATGCAACGACAAAATATATGGAATACTATGTTCCAAAAGCTTGGCAGGTGAACTAACAGATGGCATTTTATTCAGATGAACTGATTGAAGAGGTTCGCTCGCGGAATGATATTGTGGATGTAATATCGGGCTATGTAAGACTTCAGAAAAAGGGAAGTACCTATTTTGGACTATGCCCGTTTCATAATGAGAAAACAGGATCGTTTTCCGTGTCCCCGGCAAAGCAGATGTATTACTGTTTTGGCTGTGGTGCGGGAGGAAATGTATTCACGTTTCTGATGCAGTATGAGAATTTTACGTTTCCGGAGGCGATGCAGGCACTGGCAGAGCGTGTTGGTGTCGAGCTGCCTAAGGAAGAGATCACGCCGCAGGCGAGAAAAGAAGCAGACAGGCGTCAGCGCATCTTAGAGATTAATAAAGTCGCAGCGAAGTATTATTATGTAATGCTGCGTAACAATGGAGGAAAGCGTGCACTCGACTATTTTCATAAGAGAGAACTGTCGGATGCAACGATACAGAAGTTTGGGCTTGGCTCATCCGGTCAGTACAGCGACGGATTATACCGTTACCTGCGTGGGCAGGGATATGAGGATGAGATCCTAAAGGATACCGGACTTGTGACGATCGATGAAGCACGGGGCGGACGGGATAAGTTCTGGAACCGTGCGATGTTCCCGATTATGGATGTCCATAATAAGGTCATCGGCTTCGGCGGGCGTGTCATGGGAGACGGCGAGCCGAAGTATTTGAACTCACCGGAGACGATGGTGTTTGATAAGAGCAGGAATCTGTTCGGACTTAATTTTGCAAGACTGAGCAAAAAGCCGCAGATCCTTTTGTGTGAGGGTTATATGGATGTGATCGCATTGCATCAGGCTGGCTTTGACAATGCGGTGGCTTCGCTTGGAACGGCATTTACGATCGGACATGCCAATCTGTTGAAGCGTTATACGAGTGAAGTTTATCTGACCTTTGACAGTGATGGCGCTGGCATCCGGGCAGCACTCCGTGCGATCCCGATCTGCAAGGAAGCGGGACTGACCACGAAGGTGATCAATATGAAGCCATACAAGGATCCGGATGAGTTTATTAAGGCACTCGGTGCCGAAGAGTACGAGAAGCGTATCGAGCAGGCGGAGAACAGCTTTCTATTCGAGATCCGTGTCTTAGAACAGAACTTTGATATGACAGATCCGGAGAGCAAGACCGCATTTTATAATGAAGTTGCCAAAAAGCTTTTGGGATTTACTGAAGAATTAGAGCGGAACAATTATATTGATGCGGTGGCGGAGAAGTATCAGATCGGCTACGAGAATCTGCGGAATTTAGTCAACCATTTCGGAACGATGGGCGGAATGGTGAAGGAACGGACACCGTTAAAGTCCGGTGTCAATGAGCGGAAGAAAAAAGAGGATGGAATGAAGCAGTCCCAGAAGCTGCTTCTTACCTGGATGATCGAAGACGGAAGGATCGCAGAGATCATCCGGCAATACATCACACCGGAGGATTTTACCGAAGAGATTTTTCAAAAGACGGCGCAGATCCTTTATGAACAATTAGACAGTGATAAGGTAAACCCGGCACAGATTATCAGTATGTTTGAAAATGAAGACGAACAGCGGGAGATTGCAGATCTGTTTCATGCATCCATAAAGGAAGTCGAAAGTAAGGCGGAAAAGGAGAAGGCGTTAAAGGAAACGATCCTGCGTGTAAAAGACAACAGTATCACCCACCGTTCGGCAGGCTTATCACCGACAGATATTGCCGGAATGCAGCAGCTTGTAACGGGAAAAAGGCAGCTTGAGCAGCTGAAAAAACTGCATATTTCTATTGATTAAGGACAAAATAGTAACGATGGCGAGAGCCTGAGAGGAAGAAAAATGGAAGAAAAGAAGACAGCGAAAAGTACAAAAAACGAAAAGAACAATGTAGCAGATAAGGCGCAGGAGGAAAAAAAGGCGAAGTTTTCCGAAAAGCTCCAGCAGTTATTAGAGATTGCGAAAAAGAAGAAAAATATGCTGGAATATCAGGAGATCAACGACTACTTCCGCGATATGGAATTAGATGCCGAGCAGTTAGAGAAGATCTTAGACTTCTTAGAGGCACACAATGTGGATGTCCTGCGTATTACCGAGGATGATGACGATGTTGATGATGATATTATCTTAGAAGAAGAGGAAGAAGTAGAGGTAGAGAAGATCGACCTTTCTGTTCCTGATGGTGTTTCCATCGAAGATCCGGTACGTATGTACTTAAAGGAGATCGGTAAAGTGCCGCTTTTAAGTGCGGAGGAAGAGATCACACTTGCACAGCATATGGAAGAAGGCATGGTAGCAACAGAGAAGATCAACGTGTTACGTGGCCGTCTTGAAAATGCTTCCGAGGAAGAAAAGGCAGAGATCGAAAGTGAGATCAAGGAGTTACAGAAGACGGCTTACGTTGGGGAAGAGTCCAAGAAGCGTCTGGCAGAGGCGAACCTTCGTCTGGTTGTAAGTATTGCAAAGCGTTATGTGGGACGTGGAATGCTGTTCCTTGACCTGATCCAGGAAGGTAATCTCGGACTGATCAAGGCAGTTGAAAAGTTCGATTATCGTAAGGGATATAAGTTCTCTACCTATGCAACATGGTGGATCCGTCAGGCGATCACAAGAGCAATCGCAGATCAGGCAAGAACGATCCGTATTCCGGTGCATATGGTTGAGACGATCAACAAGCTGATCCGTGTTTCAAGACAGTTATTACAGGAGTTAGGACGTGAACCGACTCCGGAAGAGATCGCAGCAGAGATGAACATGCCGGTAGACCGTGTACGTGAGATCCTTAAGATCTCACAGGAGCCGGTTTCCTTAGAGACCCCGATCGGTGAGGAAGAGGATTCCCATCTGGGAGACTTTATCCAGGATGATAATGTACCTGTTCCGGCAGATGCGGCAGCATTTACCCTGTTAAAGGAACAGCTTCAGGAAGTGCTTGAGACACTGACTGAGAGAGAGCAGAAGGTACTTACCTTACGATTCGGCTTAGAGGATGGACGTGCAAGAACGTTAGAGGAAGTTGGTAAGGAATTCAATGTTACCAGAGAGCGTATCCGTCAGATCGAAGCAAAGGCACTGCGCAAGCTGCGTCATCCGAGCAGAAGCCGCAAGTTAAAAGATTATCTGGAGTAAGGCGAACATGATAAAACTTTCAAAACGGTTACAGGCAGTGGCAGACCTTGTATCGGAAGGCAGCCGTGTCTGTGATGTTGGGACCGATCATGGTTATATACCGATCTATCTGGTCGGAATACATAAGATTCCGTCTGCACTTGCGATGGATGTGAACGAAGGGCCGCTTTTGCGCGCAAAAGAGCATATTGCAGCACAGAATATGACGGATGCAGTATCAACCCGGAGATCGGATGGATTAAAAGCGTTACTGCCGGATGAAGCGGATTCGGTTGTGATCGCCGGCATGGGCGGCGGGCTTATGATCCGTATTTTAGAAGAGAGCGCAGGGAAGCTTTCGACTATCCGGGAACTGATCTTACAGCCGCAGTCGGATATTGCACTGGTAAGGAAATATATCCGTACACATGGATTTGCCATCGTAGCACAGGATATGGTATATGAGGATGGAAAATACTATGTGATGTTTCGGTGTGTACATGCGGATATGTGCGAAAACGGCTTATCGGGTGAAGAAAAACCGGATGCAGGAAATCTGGCACTTTATGACCGCTATGGCAGACAGCTGATCGAAGCAAAGCATCCCGTACTGGTGGATTTTTTGAAAAAAGAAGAAACACAGCTGATCCAGATACAAAGTTCCTTGGAAAAAACAGAGAAAACAGATGCAATTCTGTCGAGACAAAACGAAGTGTCAGAGAAGCTTCAAATGATAGAACAGGCAAGAGAGGAGATGCTTGCGTCATGCAGTGTGGAAAAGTAACGGAACTGTTAGAAAAACAGTGGATTCCTGCTGAAGCCTGTGACTGGGACAATGTAGGACTTCTGGTTGGCAGCAGGGAAAAGGAAGTAAAAAAGATCATGCTTGCATTAGATGCAACCGATGAGGTGATCGATCAGGCAGTTGCGGCGCAGGCTGATCTGCTGATCACACATCATCCGATGATCTTCCGCGGCATGAAGCGGATCACGGATGGTGATTTTATCGGCAGACGTGTAATGAAGCTGATCCGCCACGATATATCCTATTACGCGATGCATACAAATTTTGATGTATATGGAATGGGAGATGCGGCAGCAGAACGCCTGGGACTTATCAGTGATGGTGTGCTGGAATATACCGGATGCCGGGAGAAGGAAGAGCTTGGCATAGATGGCATAGATAGCATAAAAGAACTCGGTATCGGGAAAAAGGGACACTTACCGGAGCAGATGACCGTAAAGGAATGTGCAAAGCTTGTAAAAGAGAGATTCGGATTAAACAGTGTCCGATTTTTCGGTGACCCGGAAAAGGTGGTGTCTTATGTGGCAGTGTCGCCGGGATCCGGAAAAAGTGAGATCGAACCGGCACTTGAAGCAGAAATTGACCTGCTGATTACCGGGGATATTGATCATCACGATGGAATCGATGCCCTAGCACAGGGACTGGCAGTGATCGATGCAGGACATTACGGGCTGGAGCATATATTTGGAGAATATATGAAGCAGTACCTGGAAAAACAGCTGCCGGAACTTACCGTAGTACAGGCAGTGGAGCATGAACCGTTTCAAGTGGTGTGATAAGAATAATTTCGTCAATAGATAAGCAATATGACTGCTTGCAGGCAAATTTGCTTATCTATTTGACGAATGGTGAAATTATTGAGTGATGAAATCACGATATAAGAAAAAATTTTAAAAGTATACATGTCAGTTTGGATGAAAATTATGGATTTACGACTTATGTAGAATCTTAGATTTTCTTAATGTTCTGTGGAATATATAGCAATGCAGCAACAAGGATGTTGCTGCAAGTAAAAGCCGCGGCATGGATGTCACGTCTTTTACGGTTGCGGGAATATTATGTATGTAGGCAGAACATTATAGAAAATGTTAGATTTGGAATATGGAGTAAATTTATAATTTTCATCAAAACTGACATATAAAAATATTAATATAAATACTTTTCATAAACGAAGAAAGTGGGTGTGGCTATGGAAGAGAAGCTGTGTCAGCTTACCATAGGAGACAAGACAGAAAGCTATCCGGCAGGAACAACGTATTGCGCGGTTGCCAAGGAACATCAGGCAGAATATGAGGATGATATTGTACTGGTACTTGCAGGAAATAAACTGCGGGAACTGACCAGACGGGTCGAAGACGATACAACGCTGTCCTTTGTAACAACGAAGGATGCGGCAGGAAAAAAGGCATACCGCAGAAGTGTAACACTTCTGATGCAGAAGGCTGTTCATAATCTGTACGGGGATCGTGGAATCACAGTGCGGGTCAATCATTCGATCGGACAGGGCAATTACTGTGAACTGCAGGGAGAGATTACCGTTACCGAAGAAATCGTGCAGTCCCTGAAAAAAGAGATGCAGCGGTTGTGTGAAGCAGATCTCCCACTGAACAAAAAAAGCATGCATACGGATGATGCGGTAGAACTGTTCAAACGGCTTGGCATGAAGGATAAGGAACGGCTGTTCCGTTACCGCAGAAGCTCGCGTGTGAACATTTATGAGCTGGATCACTATAAGGATTATTTTTATGGTTATATGGTTCCAAGCACCGGGTATCTGAAGTATTTTGATCTGGTATCGTATAAGGAAGGCTTCATGCTGCTATATCCGGGAAAGGACAGCAGAAGGGTAGATCCGTTTGTGCCATCGGAAAATCTCTACCAGACCTTAAAGGAAGCTTCTGCATGGGGAAAAACAATGGGTGTTGGAACGATCGGTGCCTTAAATGATGCGATTGCAGAGGGCAGGATCGGGGATATTATACTGATCCAGGAAGCACTGATGGAGCAGAAGATCGGTCAGCTGGCAGAACAGATCGTGAAGGCAGGCGATAAGAAGTTTATTATGATCGCAGGGCCGTCTTCCTCCGGAAAAACAACCTTTTCCCACAGACTTTCGATACAGCTTAGTGCACAGGGACTACATCCGCATCCGGTACCGCTCGATGACTTTTATCTTGACCGGGGCATGACACCGCGGGATGAGAACGGAAATATGGATTTTGAGTGCTTAGAGGCGCTTGATGTAGAGCGTTTTAACCATGATATGGGGGAATTGTTAGCGGGTAAATGCGTAGAACTTCCGGTCTTTAACTTTAAGACCGGAAAACGGGAAGAACGGGGCAGGATGATGCAGCTTGGTGCGGAGGATGTGCTCGTGATCGAAGGAATCCACGGATTAAATGACCAGCTGTCCTATTCGCTTCCGAAGTCTAGTAAGTTCAAGATCTATATCAGTGCACTGACACAGTTAGATATCGATGAACATAACTGTCTTCCAACGACAGATGGCAGACTGATCCGCAGGATCGTGCGTGATGCAAGAACACGAGCAACCTCCGCACAGGAGACGATTGCAATGTGGGATTCCGTGCGCCGCGGGGAAGAAAAAAATATTTTCCCATTCCAGGAGGGGGCAGATGTCATGTTTAATTCCGCACTGATCTATGAACTTGCGGTTTTAAAACTGTATGCAGAGCCATTGCTGTTTGCGATAGACAAGGACTGCCCGGAATATTTAGAGGCAAAGCGTCTGTTAAAATTTTTGGATTACTTTTTACCGGTTCCAAGTGAAAATGTAAGCAAAACCTCCATATTGAGAGAGTTTATAGGAGGCAGTTGCTTTAACGTGTAAAAATAATTGGGTGAATTTGGGCAAAAAGATACCAAAAATATTGCATTATCAAAGAATTTGTGTATAATAATATTATAGATTTTCGTAAATTTGAGTAGGATGAATGATCGCTGCCGTATCGTAAGGGTGCGGGAGAGGAAAGTCCGGGCTTCATAGGGCAGGATGCCGGATAACGTCCGGTGGAGGCAACTCCAAGGAAAGTGCAACAGAAATATACCGCCAGATATCCGCAGGGATATCTGGTAAGGGTGGAAGGGCAGTGTAAGAGACTACCGCCTTCCTGGTAACAGGAGGGGCACATGTAAACCCCATCCGAAGCAAGGCCAGATCAAAGCGTTGACGTTGCCCGCCAGCTTTAGGTAGGCCGCTTGAGGTAACTGGTAACAGTTATCCTAGATAGATGATCATTCGATTGTAGCAGCTTGCTGCTAGGATATGACATAACCCGGCTTACAGTCCTACTTAAGTTATGAATATTAATAGGGAGATATCCTTACAGACATTGGGGCGTCTGTAAGTTGAAGTATATAGAAGTACGTTTGGAATTGGAGAACTTGGGGAATGGTAGTTAATAACAGGAAAAAACGTATCGGTGATATGCTTGTGGATGAGGGGGTTATTACCGAGGAACAACTAAAAGAAGCATTAGCCAACAAGGGTGACCGCAAGATGGGGGAAGTCCTTGTTGATATGGGATTTACAAATGAGACCGAGATTGCCGGTGCGTTAGCAAGGCAGCTCGGTCTTGAGTTCGTGTCATTAAATGGTGTTACAATTGATGAAAAAGTATTAAAGCTGGTGAATGTATCACTGCTTCGCAAGCATGTCATGGTTCCACTTGGATTTGAACATGGCAATATCAATGAAGTGCGGATGGCAATGGAAGATCCGATGGACATGCAGGCAATCGATGACTTTACGATCGTAACGAATCTGCAGGTGTCACCGGTTATCGCAACGACACATGATATTATGGTGACACTGGATCGTTTCTTTGGAAACAGTGAGGCAATGCAGGCGGTACAGGAATATGCGAATGAGCGTAAGTCCAGACAGCAGCAGAAGGAGGCAACGCAGGATGAGGAAGAACTGACGAAGTCCCCGATTGTCCTTCTGGTGAATCAGATGATCGAACAGGCTGCAAGACAGCGTGCAAGTGATATACATATTGAAGCATTAGAGAATCGCGTCCGTGTCCGCTATCGTATTGACGGCACCTTATATGAGAAGACGAATTACGATATCCATCTGCTCCCGGCAATCATTGCCCGTATAAAGATCATGGGAGATATGGATATTTCAGAGAAGAGAAAGCCACAGGACGGCCGGATCACACTTTCCGTGGATCATGTGGAATACGATATCCGTGTGTCGATCCTGCCGACCGTTTTCGGCGAAAAGTGTGTAATGCGACTGGCGCAGAAAAAGGCATTGACCAGAGATAAAAAGGATCTGGGCTTCACGGAACAGGAACTTATGATTTTTGACAATATGTTAAAGCATCCGAACGGAATCCTCTTAGTAACGGGACCGACTGGAAGCGGTAAGTCTACGACCTTGTATACTGCGTTAAGTGAACTGAATACAGAGGATGTAAATATCATCACCGTAGAAGACCCGGTTGAGGCGAATATTGATGGAATCAATCAGGTGCAGGTGAATGCCAGGGCAGATATGACGTTTGCATCGGCACTGCGTTCAATCTTACGACAGGATCCGGATATTATCATGATCGGAGAGATCCGGGACGAAGAGACAGCAGAGATTGCGGTACAGGCGTCGATCACCGGACATCTGGTTGTAAGTACATTGCATACGAACAGCTCCGCAGGAACGATCACCCGTATGCTGAATATGGGTGTAGAGAGTTATCTGTTAGCAGACTCTATGATCGGAGTGATTGCACAGCGATTAGTCAGGAGACTTTGCCCGGAGTGCAAGAAGCCGAAGATACCGACATCGGAGGAACGTAAGATCTTAGAGATCACAGAGGATGATCCGGTGACGATTTATGAACCGTGCGGATGTCCGAAGTGCGCAGATACCGGATATAAGGGACGAATCGGTGTGTATGAGATGTTAGAAATTACACCGGATATCAAGAGTATGATCGCAGGTGCGGCTTCGAGTGAAGCGATCAAGGAATCGGCAATGAAAAACGGTATGCATACGTTAAGCATGCGTGCACGTAGGAAGGTTCTTGATGGGACAACCTCACTTTCTGAGATGTATCGTGTTTCAGCGGATGAATAATTTCGGGGGAGAGGAGCAGCAATGGGAAAGATAGAAGAGTATTTACGGGAAGGTCACAGCAGGGGAGCTTCTGATATCCATATGGCACCGGGGAGTCCGGTTATGTACCGGATCGATGGAGACATCGTAGCGGGTTCGGAAGAGAAGATCAAACCGTATGAGGTTGAGGAACTGATTGAACCGTTATTGAACGAAGAACAGAAGGAAGAATTAAAAAGACAGGGAGAACTGGATTTTGCATATTCGATCGCAGGATTCAGCCGTGTCCGCTTTAACGTGTTCCGGCAGAGAGGAACCTATGCGGTGGCACTGCGTATCCTTTCTTTTGAGATTCCGGAGGCAAGGAAGTTAGGACTTCCGGAATCCGTGATCGACCTGACGAATAAGAAACGAGGACTGGTGCTTGTAACAGGACCGACCGGAAGTGGTAAGTCTACGACACTGGCATCTTTGATACATATTATTTCGGAAAAGTACCCGAAGACCATTATTACATTGGAAGATCCGATCGAGTATCTGCATCCGCACAGTAAGTCGCTGGTGTTACAGCGTGAGATCGGATACGACAGCAGAAGCTATGCCAATGCACTTCGTGCAGCACTCAGGGAAGACCCGGATGTGATCTTAGTCGGAGAGATGCGTGATCTTGAGACAATCAATATTGCGATCACCGCAGCAGAGACCGGACATCTGGTTTTCTCCACACTTCATACGAACAGTGCGGCAGCAACGATCGACCGAGTGATCGATGTATTTCCACCGCACCAGCAGCAGCAGATCCGGATTCAGTTAGCCAGTGTGTTAGAAGGTGTAATTGCCCAGCAGTTACTGCCAAGAGAAGGCGGCGGACGAGTTGCAGCATATGAGGTAATGCTTGCGAATCCGGCGATCCGTAACCTGATTCGTGAGAATAAGAGTTTTCAGATACCATCTATGATACAGACCCACAAAAAAGCTGGCATGCAGACGATGGATGATGCAATTTATGAGCTGTATCTTAAGGCAATGATCCGGTCAGAGGATGCACTTACTTTTGCCTTAGATCCGGTTGCAATGTCACAGAAGGTTCAGATGTTTTAACGGATAGCAGGTTAGGAGGAAGAACGTGGCACATTTTTCTTATGTAGCAATAGACAAAAACGGAAAAGAAAAAAAGGCAACAGTTGAAAGCGACAGCGTAGATAAGGTTGAACTTCAGCTTCGGAAAGATGGACTGATCCCGATCAGCGTCAAAGAGAGCAGCGCTTTAAGCCAGGACATCAGTCTTGGAAACAGCAATAAGATCAAGCCCAGAGATATGGGTGTGTTCTGCAGACAGTTTGTCAGTATGACGTCAGCCGGTGTCAGCATTATCGATGCGTTGGCAATGTTAAAGGATCAGACGGAGAACAAGAAGCTTGCAGCGGCTATTTCCGATACGAAGGATGAGGTACAAAAGGGACATACGTTAGCGGAGTCGATGGGCAGCCAGCCGGTCTTTGATGAGATGTTTGTCAATATGATCGATGCCGGAGAGGCTTCCGGTAATATCGAGACTGCCTTCAGCCGTATGGCAGTACAGTTTGAAAAGAATGCAAAGGTACAGGGACTGGTAAAAAAGTCGATGATGTATCCGATGGTTCTTTGTGTAGTAGCAGTTGCAGTATTCCTGATCATGGTGTTGAAGGTAATACCGGGATATGCAACGATGTTTAGTGAGACAGGCATGACACTGCCGGGTATCACGATCGCAATGATGAGTATCAGCGAGTTTTTAAAAGAATACTGGTATCTGGTATTGCTTGTAATTGCAGGCGTGGTATTTCTGATCAGGATGTATAAAAAGACAGAACAAGGTAAGGCATTCTTTGGTAAGCTGGCAATTAAGATTCCAATCTTTGGCAAGCTGAATGTCAAGACCTATTCGGCATTGTTTGCCAGAACTTTAAGTACCCTGCTATATTCCGGTATTCCGATGATCGATGCCATTGATGCAGTGGCAAATACGATGAAGAATACATTGTTCAAAAACCAGTTGAAACAGGCAAGGGCAGAAGTGGCAAAAGGTATTGCATTATCCGAACCGCTTCGTAACGGTGGCTTATTCCCGCCGATGGTAGTACATATGTTATCGATCGGAGAAGAGACCGGTAACATCGAAGAAATGCTTGATAAGTTAGCGAATTATTATGACGAAGAGGTTGAGATTACAACCCAGACCGTTATGGCTGCAATGGAGCCGATGATCATCGTTGTAATGGCTCTTATCGTTGTAATCCTGATCGCAGCGATCATGGCACCGATGCTCGCAATGTATGATCAGTTGGGCAGTATCTAACCGAATTAAAATCTTTCTAATAGGGGGGAAGGTTTTAAGATATATTTTATGAGTGAAAAGGAGAATAAGAAATGAAAGATTTAAAGAAACGTCTCAAAAAAGCAAACAAAGGATTCTCTTTAGTAGAGCTGATCATTGTTATTGCAATCATGGCTATTTTAGCCGGTGTATTAGCACCACAGTTTATCAAACACATCAACAACTCCAAGAAGTCTTCTGATATCCAGAATGCGCAGATGATCTACGATGCATTATCCAGTGCAATTTCTGAGCAGGAAGCAGGAACATTATCCTTACCGGCAGGTGTTACAATCAACACAAGCAATACAGAGACAGAATTTACAGGCACTTTAGCAGCAGCTTTAAATATGGGAAATGCTGCTCCTACTGTAAAGGTAGATAAAAACTACAAGTTCTACTACAAGATCAACAAGACAATCGTAGAAGTATACGCATATAAGAGCAATACTGATAAATATCTGTTAGCTCCATCTGTAGATGCAACTTCCGGTTGTCCATGGTCTAACTAATTAACAGAGGAGTAAGTGGATCATGTCACCAATTCTGATACTTATGACAATTTTTATATTCTTATTCGGGATCGTCATCGGCAGCTTCTTAAATGTTTGCATCTACCGGATTCCGAAGGGAGAGGACATTGTGAAAACCAGCTCTCATTGTATGAGCTGCGGGTATCAGTTACGGTGGTATGATCTCATTCCTTTGTTCAGTTACATTTTCTTGCGGGGAAAGTGCCGGAAATGCGGAGTTAAGCTGTCTATGCAGTACCCTATTGTCGAAGCATTGAATGGTATTTTGTATGTGCTGATTTTTTATGTAACTGATTTTACGGTTGATAGTTTCATTTTCTGCCTGATGACATCCGCATTACTTGTGCTTGCGGTCATTGACTTTCGGACATATGAGATTCCCTGGGGAATCAATCTTCTCCTGTTTGTATTAGGGGTTGTCCGGTGCATGTCGGACAAAGAGAATCTGATGGATCATCTGATTGGCTTTGTCGCAGTCAGCGGTGTGTTACTGTTGATCTACATATTTTCAAAAGGAGCAGCCATTGGTGGAGGGGACATCAAGTTAATGGCTGCAACAGGGCTGCTTCTTAATTGGAAATTAATTATTTTTGCTTTTATCTTAGGATGTGTAATCGGTTCGGTGATACATCTGATCCGTATGAAGTTCTTTCATGCCGGTCGTATGCTTGCGATGGGACCATATCTTTCAGCCGGCATTTTTATTGCTGCATTATGGGGGGATACACTCATAGACGGATATCTGAATCTGCTTGGAATCTAGCACAGACCGGATATGCGCAAAAGGCAGCCACAAAACTGGAGATTAACATGTTTTAAATGGGAAGTGCATATTGAAATGTGTGTTTCCCATTTGAAATATAAAGAGGAGAGGGAATCATGAAAATATTAAGTATTGAAGTTGGCAGTGATATTACTCATGTAGTTGAGACAGACTATCAGATGAGAAATCCGAAGATCTACAACTATTTTTCCTTTGATACACCGGTAGGAACCGCTGGTGATTCCGGGGTAGAGTGTAACGAGGATTTTAAGAAGACCTTACTTGCGAAGTTAGAGGAACATAAGATCAAGACGAGAAAAACGGTTTTCAGTGTCAGTTCCGGTAAGATCGCAAACCGTGAGATCATTATTCCAATGGTAAAAAATAAGCGGATCCAGAGTCTTTTGAATGCGAATTCCAGTGAGTACTTTCCGGTTGATTTATCGATGCACCAGTTTGTATACCGTACCGTTGCTGCACCGGATTTAGAAAAAGAGAAGAAGCGTAAGCTGTTCGTGCTTGCTGTTCCGAACGAATTAGTAGACGGTTATAAGGCATTAAGCAAGTTCTGTGGATTAGAGCTGACAGATCTGGATTATATCGGTAACAGTATCTTCCAGACGATGCATAAGTCAGAAAGAAATCGTCTGTGTCTGACGGTCAATCTTGCAGAAGATTCTACCCTGCTTACGATCATCCATGGTGGAGAGGTTCTGCTTCAGAGAACCATCTTCTATGGATATGGAGCAGCAGTAAAGCTGGTGAAGGATAGTCCGCTGTATGACGGTTCCGTTTCCCCGCTGGAATATATGGAAACCCATAAGTGCTTAAAGTCCCATCTGAACGGACCATCCCAGGATGCAGACGAACAGAAGGCAGAACTGAAAAATAATGTAACCGATGAATTGAGGCCGATGATTGCCAATATCGGACGTATTCTGGATTATTTCCGTGCCAGAAACGAAGGGCTTGAGATCGAGGAATGTCTGATGGTTGGCAACGGTGCCAGAATAAACGGCTTGGACTGGCTGCTTAGCATGGAACTGAATCTGAAGGCACAGCCGTTTGTTACGTCCCGATTAGATGCAGTCGGTGTAAATGTACAGGTGCCGATTTCAGAATATATTGCATGCTATGGTGCAGCAATCGCACCAATGAAGTTCGATTTAAGCGATAATGAATTAAGTGTGGACGAAAAACAGAAGGGCGAACAGGCAATGATGGTTGCCCGTGTGACCTTGCTGGTATGTATCTTAGCTTCTGTTGTTATGGTGGTTTACGGTGGAGTAACGAATCATATCGGGCATAAGAAGGTGATCGAGCTTCAGGATAAGAAGGCATCCCTTGCTTACATAGAAGAGATCTATCAGAATTACCAGAATACCTGTAACCGTTACAAGGATGTGACCGCATTAGACCGCAATGCCACCAGGACTTCCAGCGGAATGGCAGATGCGATTGATGAAATGGAGCAGAAGCTGCCCAGCTCGGTAAAGGTAACTTCTCTTTCTGCAAACGGAGAGACAATGACGGTTACGGCTGAGGTATCGACAAAGGATGAAGCAGCAAAGATGATCCAGCAGTTAGAATCCTTTGATATTTTCAGCAGTGTAACAACAACCGGTATCAATGAAGTCACAGACGAAGCAGGAAGCACTACCGTAGAATTTACTGTGAGCTGCCAGTATACGACGCCGGATGCACAGTTCGCGGACGAGACTGCAACAGAAACAGGCACTGAGACAACAGACCAGTCGGCAGGTGCATCGACAGAGACACAGACAGATGCAGCATCGGAAGGAGGCGCACAGTAATGAAGGGATTAACGATCAGCGATAAGGATAAAAGAGTACTGTATATCGTATTAGGAGTACTGATATTTTTCGGTGTATACTGGTTCGTATTCCGTGGCGCGATGGAAAAAAACGACGAATACGTTGCAACCCAGAACCAGCTGCAGGGAGAAATCGGACAGTTGCAGCAGCTGGTTGCCAGAGAAAAAGAATTTACCGATGGCATGGACGAGATGAATCAGGAGATGAATACGATTTTTGACAGCTTTCCATCCATGGTAACTGCCAGGGATCAGATCATCTATGCATCGAATTTAGAGAAGGCAAAAGACATTAAGATCCAGGGAGTGACCTTATCGGAGCCGACCCTTTCCTATACGATGAATGAGGATGGAAGCAATCCGGAGGATGACGGTAAGCTTTTATATGAAGTAGATACGACTTACAACTGCAAGGTATCTTATTCCGGATTGAAGGATGTGATCCGTGCAATTAACGATACCGCAAAGCATAAACAGGTTGCAAATATCTCATTGGTCTATGATGATGAGACGGGGGCAATCGGAGGAAACATTCTTTTAGCAGAATATTACTTAGAGGGAACCGATAAGGAATATGAGGCAGAGAAGATTCCGGAGGTTGAGACAGGTACGTCCGACATCTTTGGAAATACAGTGGAACATCTTTCTGATGTAAAACAGGCAGATGTGACACCGGCAAACGAAGAGAATACAGATTCTGAAGCTTCTGAATAAGAAGAAGGAGATACATAAGACTCTGCCAGTTCTGGCGGAGTCTTATGGCAAAAATGAGGAGAAGAGCGGATGCAGCAAAAAAGACTTGCAGATCAGGAGAAAAAACGGTATAAGGCAGATGGTGGATATTCCCTTGTGGAAGTGATCGTAGCGGTTGCGATACTGGTTATCTGTGTGATCCCGTTGTTAAGTTCTTTCGCATTGACCGCACAGACAAATGCCAAGGCAAGACAGATGTTAAATGGTACAACGGTTGCAGAAAATGTTATGGAGGACATCAAGTCGAAGGGAGTAGAGCACTTCGGGGTAAAGTCCGGGGATACAGTCAGCATCAATTCCAAGCTGTATGATGTCTATACAGCGGATATCCCGAATTATCATTATGATGGAAAAAACTATCAGGTATCGGTTGAAATGGTACCATCTTCTGGAAAGTATACCGATGCTTCGGCGCTTGTGCCTGCCGATAAGTATTATAACGAAGAAAAGCTGTCTGAGATCTATCAGATGAAAAAAGAAACAGATGCCATCTATGTACAGGATAAAAATACACTGTATGAGCAGATTGATGATTATTATAAGGATCACGTGTTTGACAGTTCGGTAACACCGGAGACGATCGCAGATGATATACGTTCCGAGTATACGTTCAAGATCAAAAAGGCGAGCGGCTTTATTACCGTTACCGAGGACGTGGAGTTTATATACCGTGACAAGAACGAGGCATTAAAGGCAACGATCGATACGAATAAGATCTTCGATTCCTTGCAGACAAGAGAAGACCTGCGGAATCTATATATCTTCTTTGTACCGGGTAAGGAGAATGTCATACATATAGAGAATACCTCAGATATTCCGTTACAGGTATATCTCGTGAAACAGAATTCGGCCACAAAGGAAGATGTTACATTAGAAGTAACAGAGAGTGCGCATGGCGGTTCTGCCCTGACAAAGATCGCAACGAATTTAGATATTACAGATGCGGCGCATACAGAGTTCACGAAGCTTCGTGTGAATAATATTGACCGCACACTGACCGATGCAGTGTCTGTGCTCGGAATGACCGGGCTGGTGATGGAAGAGGACGATAACACCAAGGTATATGATGTTACTATTTCAGTGAAGTCACAGAGTGGAAAAGAATTGGCAACGATTACAGGAAGCTCGTTAAAGTAAAGGAGGTAAGAGGATGATTCATCAGAGAAGAAAAGATAATCGGGGTTCCTCTCTTGCGATCGTAATCGTTACGGTTGCGTTCTTAAGTGTATTAGTTACGATTATCCTTTCAACGAGTGCCTTGAATATCCAGATGAAGGCAGTACATAAGAGGTCTGTGGATAATTTCTATGATGCAGAGCAGGCATTTGATGAGATCCGTACCGGGCTTCAGCAGGATGTTTCAGATGCGGCATCGAAGGCATATGTGAGTGTCATGGAGCAGTATTCGGATACCAATTATCAGAACATGCAGCGTAAGAATATGTTTCAGACCGAGTACCGCAAGTACTTAAAGGAGCGTCTGAAAAACGGAGCGGATGAGAATAAGTATAATGTAGATAAGATCTATCAGTACATATCAATTGATAACCGTTATGATGCAGCCACCAATACCGGCGCAAAGTTTACCGCACCGGATCCGAAGATGCTCGTAACAGCCAATGGAATTATTTTAAAGGGGATGCAGATCTTATACCGCAATGCGGATAATTATGTATCTGAGATCCATACGGATATTGTACTGGGTTATCCGGACATGAACTTTAATCAGGGTATCGATGTACCGGATCTGTTACATTATTCCCTGATCGGGGATCTGGGGGTTATTGCTGATAATCAGAACCATGCAGTGACAATCGACGGAAATGTCTATGCAGGCAGCAATCCCGCAGCGGATGCAACGAATGGTATTTCAACCGGATTTACGGTAGAAAATACAGGTGTCGTTTCCTTTGGCGCAAAGCGTACGCTGATCACAGCAGAGAATATTAATGTAAAGGATAATGCCACTTTAAAAACCGGCAATAAGATGACAATCTGGACAAACAGCATCAATGCAGATACGAGATCTACCGTACAGCTGGCAGGAACGATGTATGTGGCAGATGATACGAATATTACCGGAAGCGGTGATGTGTCCTTTAGTGGTGAATATTATGGCTATGGCAATCCAAAGACGGCTGCAATGGCGGATTCGCTGACCGAAGAGGCGGTGAATCAGAATATTCCGGGATACAGCAGTGCCATCATTATTTCCGGAAGTAAAGATGATGGAAAAGCATCCTTACATATGCTGGGCTTAACAAAGCTGATGTTAGCCGGTAATGCGTATATCGGAAGCGGAGATGTCATGATGGGAGAATCCATGGCAGTAAAGAGCAATCAGATCGCATATCTGGCACCGGATGACTGCTTTACCGTAAATATGACGAATCCAAGTAAGGATGGAAACTTAAAAGATTACGTAGATCTTGCAAAGGTTGCGTCCTATGGCGCAAAGGAAGTAGTGGTCAAGGCAAATGCGGATGGAATGTTCTATTATTTCCTTTCCTTTGCGAACGCAAAGCGTGCAAATGAGTATTTCAAGACATATTATGATGAAAGCACACCGGAAGGACAGGCACATATCCAGAAGAGAGATGCCTATTTAAAGCTGTATGTGGGAGATAAGGCACTGACCGTCAAGGAAGGGGATGTAGCGACACAAAAGATCTTAAACGGCGGAATCTATATTTATGATAATAAGGGAATCCGTACACTTCAGCCACAGTTTACGGAAGAACAGTTTGATATTGCAGATGATGATTATTACATGAAGCTGCAATCGGGCTGGCAGGATATTTATCATGCATACTGTCATACATTGACAAGAGATTATGCACAGTTAGATTCCTCGCAGAGATCAAAGACCGTATATAAGAACCTGATCGATGAGACAGAGATCGATCATATTGTATCGCAGAGCGCAGTCGATCATACAAAGGAATTTGTCTATATCGATGGTTCGGATACATATACCGCAGAGGTGGTTAATAATAAGGCTCTTGGTACTTTTGAGGTGAATGAATCACTGCTTCATGGAAAGAATCTTCATCTGATCGTTGCAACCGGAGATGTGAATGTAACAACTGATTTTGAAGGAATTATTATTGCAGGTGGTAAGATCACCTTAAAGCCGGGAACTGCGATCACGTTAAGCGCAGCACCGGCAGAAGTACTGAATCTGATCAATAAGGCAGTATGTAATGCAGGTGGAGCACATGTTTATGCATTAGAGGATATCTTTATCAATGCAGAGTACTTAGAGGGTGTAGACAGTGGAGAAGAGATTTCCGGAGATGGAAAGCTGGATATGAAGTCTTATATCACATACCAGAACTGGTCGAAGGAATAAAGAAGGGGTGAAAGCAGCGTGAGAAGACAGAAAAGTGCAGAAAAAAATAAGGGCTTTTCACTGGTAGAGCTGATTATTGTAATAGCTGTGATATCGATTCTGTCAACCGGTATCATTCTCGGAACAGGCAGGATTGCAAACTGGCAGCTGAATAAGACAACACAGGCAGTAAATTCTGCACTTCATTCGGCAATGGTTCAGGCAATGAGCAAGGGAAATGTATCCGGTGTAATCTTTTATGAGTTAGATGAAAAATATTATGCTTCGATTATCACGGAGAGCTGTGAGACAGCAAGTGGCGGGGTCTATCAGTTAGATGATACAAAGGTAGTAAACACGATCAATCTTGGCAAGGAGCCGGTTACGATCGTGTTCCATCTTAAGACACTTGCAGGATTTCCGGCTGCACCGATCCAGCTTACGAACCAGTCAGATAAGATGAATATGACAAGTGCGGTAGAAGTGATGTATAACAGAAGCTCCGGGGCTGTAAAAAAGAGGATGATCGGAACAGATGAATGCAACTTCGATTCGATTGATATATCAAACGGAAGCAGTACGCAGACGATCCGGATCTATGCTGCAACAGGCAGACATGAGATTCAATAAGGGGAATGGAGGATGACAATGAAAAAGAAGGATTTTTCTTTGAAGAACAAGGGGTTTTCTTTGGTGGAGCTGTTAGTTGCCATGGCGATCGTATCCGTGGTCGGCAGTGTGATCATTGGGGTAATGACATTTTCTACAAAAAGCTTTGGCCGTTCCTCCGCTGAAACAAATCTGCAGGAAGATGCGCAGGTGATCTTAGCACAGATGGGTAATTACATCATCGATACGGATGTTGCACTCCGTTATTATGTGGATGTTGATCCGGATGGATCCGGAACGAGTATCTTAAAGGATGACCAGTATCCGGGTGGTGCGTTGGATTTCCAGAAGAAGTGGCTGGAGATCTTTAAAAATGATGGATCGGATATGACCGTTGAGACACTGATCTGGAAAAAGAGTAGCGGAGAGATCAATTACCGCAGGGAAAAGGTGGACGCACACGGAAGCCGCACGGCGGATATTGCAGACACATTGTTGGCAGATCAGGTCGATGGATTTGCCGTTGATCTGACGAAGGTAGCAGATAACCGTGAGGTCGGACTGGAATTAACACTTGAAAAGGGCGATGCGAAGTATGATTCCAGCAAGACTGTAAATATGCGTAATACCTTACAGATTACCGGTGATCCGACTCCGGTGATCGACAATCCGGTAGTATCGACGGTAACCGGGGTTAAGGTGTACCCAAAAGAGACGGAGATGTCTACGAATTCCCAGAAGTCTTTTCAGGCAGTGGTACATGGTACGAATAATCCATCCCAGCAGGTAACATGGACGATTGAGGGCAATACCTCATCTTCCACACAGATCCATGCGGATGGACGTCTCTGGATCGCACCGGATGAGTCGGCGGATACGATTATCGTGCGGGCAACCTCTGTGCAGGATCCGGGCAAGTCTGGTACTGCAACGGTAACGGTAAAGCACGAGAGCTTATATAACTTTGAGGTAACACCACTGAGTGTGGGTATGCGTCCGGGCCAGATGCAGGACTTCCATGCACTCGTAACAAAAAAGACGAACAATGAAGTGGTAGACCGTGCAGAGATCACATGGAGAATTGTAAGCGGAGATACCACTGCGGGAGCATTCCAGACAAATACCGGTGCGGCTAATGTATTTACCGCAGCATTAAAGGCAAAGGTGCCACAGACATTAAAGGTGACGGTTACCGCGAAGGTAGACGGCAACCAGATCGGAGCAAAGGATATTGAGATCACGATCGATGGCAAGAGAGATCTGTCAAAATACCCATTGATCGAAGGACAGTCTTTAAATATCCAGGGTTCTGGTTTTAATTTCTATGGATCGAAGCTGTTTGCATCGGACAACCGCTGCAATATACATGTAAGTATGGTAGAAGGGAATCCGGGTGGCGGTATTTTGTTAGATAATGGAGAAAAACAGATCCACTTAGTCAGCCAGAACATGACGGTAAACGGAAAGACCGAATGGGTAAACTGTGCAAAGCAGTTAGAGGATTACTGTTTTCAGGATGATATTGTAAAGACTACGGATCTCCGTACCGGTCTTGCTAAGATCTTAAACAATCCGTCTCTGTTAGGAGAGGGTTATCAGATCTATCAGGTCAATGACGAAGGCTGGGAATATAACTTTTATCAGGGCAGGGATGAACTGAATCAGTATAAGACGATCATCTATAAGCCAAAGGGAAGACTGACCATCCAGTTAGCCGGCCGATCCCTTGCCAACTGTATTATTGTTGCACAGGACAGCATCGAGATCCAGGGTAATGAATTTAAGATGGCAGAAGTACCGGAGGGAATGAACGCACCGATCATCTATTCGATGGAAGGAAACGTCGTGATGTCCTGTGGTGGCACGACAAAGTCAGAAGCAATCCTGTATGCGCCGAAAGGAAATGTGGATATCCGGGGAAATGGACTAAATCTTCATGGATTTATTTTTGCAGGCTTAGGCGAGAAAGCGGCAGATGACAAGTCTGCGGGCAGAGTAACGATTGCAAATGGTGCCAATATTTATCAGAGTGATGCAGCAATCCGGACGTTTGATATGCTGTTAGAGTTGTGTGATTAGGTCAGGAGAAATGGAAATGAAGAAAGCGATTGGTAGAAAAAAACATATCAGACGGCGGGCAGTGATTTTCTCAGGAGCTCTCGCTGTGTCGCTTGCAGGAGTGATCGGTTTTATGAGTCTGACGGCAGATGCCGGCGGTATCTTTACCGGTGTGGAAACACTGGTCTATGATAAGGTGGATAAGGGTCAGGATTTTCATATCTTAGAGATCATTCCGGATCAGAGTGAGGGAGAGCTTGGCTATTATGTCGAAGGTCAGGAACCGTTTCATTTTGCGGAAGATATGAATGCTTATCTGAAAAGTGACGGTAGAGAGAATACCAGAGAAACAAGAGCGGCCTTTGTGGAAGCATTAAAGGCTGATCTTGAGAGCAAGTCCCTGCTTGGAGAGAACAAGGCGATCCGTTATGAGGATTATGAGGAAAGCTATTTCCCATCCGAGGAAGAGAAAGCAGCCATGCAGGAGATCACTTTTGATGAGTCGGACTATGAGCTGGCATCCATATCCGGAAATTATCAGGACAGTGCAGATGGAAATGGCGCATATACTGCCAATATCGATACCTTTACTTATAACGAAGATGGCGATTATGTCGTTGAGTTTGATACCTTTACACCGATCCATGACTATGCACCGTATAATGTTCCATTCGAGTATAACAGTGCAGGCTATTATCAGCAGGTGGAAAATCCGGTTACCGGAATGAAGTATTACTATATTTCGAACTACTATTATGGTGGTGTATCTTCTGCGGACAGTGCCTATACTGCAGTGCTGAATACGGACATGCCATACCGGTATGTAGGAGAAAACGGAGAGGCAGAGTTTGCAGAGGATGCTTCCGGCAGTGCCACGAAGCAGAATGTACAGATCGGCCGTATCTATTACAAGGGCGGCTTCATCAATCAGAACATCCTAAAAAATAAAGTGTTTTCGATCCAGAAGGCACAGGATATGAATATTACGATCGAGACGGTAGAGGAGTCTGCCTTAGCGGACTATGACTTTAGCGGTGGTAACGGTAATGTTGATATGATCTATGTATGCGGGGATACAACACGCAGCGGTAAGACCTATGGGAACAGTGCGGATGAGGTGGAGTGGCCACTCTATCAGATCTACTGCAACAAGATCCCGACGGTGATCGACAGTGACGTATTAGCGGATCTGTCAAAGTATGAGCAGTCCGGCGTACTTCGTTTTATCCTACTGTGTCTGCAAAAGACAAAGATCGAAGCACCGGAAGACGGAACCTATGACTTTGCATCCCTGCTTCCGGGCAGCAGTGCGAATGTATATGATATGTGTAATACCGCAGATATTACACACAGTGATTTTGCAGTTTCCAATCTGTATGTTGCAGATACGGCAGATGCAGACAATGCACACGAATATCTGTGTGCAGATCTGGAGACGAACTTTTCCGATGAACAGATCGAGAGCGGATTTTCCGCAGTCAGAGAAGCAATCGACAAAGAGAATCTTTATCACAGCTCAGACGATCAGCTCGCAGCAGATATCAATCGCGCGACAGTCTTACAGTATCTGTTAAACTACCGTTATGAGAGGCAGATCAGTGCGAAAAAAAGCTTAAAGATCCTCGACCTTGAACCGGTATGGGGAGCTGCCTATGCAAATGATGCAGTGGATAAGGACTTAAAAGACAGTGTGTTATATTCGGATGTTGTCAAAGGATGGGCAGAAGGAATCACTGATGTTTCTATCACCCACATGACCACGAGTGAGTTTATTGGTAAGATCAACGATATGAATACCGATTATGATCTGGTGTATATCGGACTTGGTTATTTTGCCAATCAGAATAAGTATGATATGCTCTATCGTGAGACGAACAGTGCAAGCGCTGACTATGGACTTCCGGTTTATAATGATACCCATATGAATGGAATGGTCTATACACATACCGGTGATTATATGCAGGCAGCGAACTATGGTAACGAGGGTCTGTTAGATTCTGAATATGCGGGAGCGTATATTGAGGGAGCAGCGGCAAGAAACAGCAATTACCTGTATGGTACGGTTACCTTAGAACAGCAGGATGGTGACAATGTTAGAAAGACCTCCTATCATCAGGGCGGTTACCGCAATTCCTTTGATACCTCAAAAAACCGCATGGTCCAGTCGCTGGTCAATATCTTTGATACTATGCCGGAGAATATGCCATATTACCGAGTACACCGGTTTAATGGAACTGCGCAGAAGGATTATAAGAGATCCGACAACCTGATGATCGGTAACAGTAACGTCTTCCGGTATTCCGGAAATGATATTACGAAGGACAAGTATCAGGATCTGTTAGATTTTGTAAAGGCGAAATATCCGGTAGTCTTCGCAGATGACTGTTATATCATAGATGATAACGGAAAGAAATCGGTCAATGAGGCAAGAATTGATAATTCTTCCTATCTGTATCAGTTCCTGACGGAGACCCTTCACGAACCGAATGTTTTTTCAAAGAGTGAAGTTACCAATAACAGCCAGTTCATCGATTATCTGAACATGCCGAAGTTAGGACTCGAATTCTATCAGAATGGTACGGTGGTTACGGATGATAACAGTATTACAAAGATCGATACGACAGATTCCGAGACAACCGGACAGTACCGCATGAAGATTGATTTTATGCTGAAGAATCAGGCAGAGAGTTCGATGGAATCCACCTATAATGTTAAATTCTATATTGATATGAATACAGACGGACAGTTTTCGGACGGAACAGAAGCCTCGGAACTTTTAAGTGATATACTGGTACTTGACCGTGAGACAGGAACAGAGTGCCAGAAGGATGAAAATGGTGTCTATAAGATTTCGAATGACCATGAGTATGAACTGCAACGAGAGATCTCAAGCTCTTACCGTGGATTGATCCCATGGAAGTTAGAGATCGAAAATACCGCTAACAATTACATCCGTACATCGAAGACCTCCTATGCGGTCGTTGCACTCGGTCAGGGGGATACATCCACAGATCAGACGAAAGAAGTACATGTGCTTCAGATTATGTGTGATACCACTTCCGGTGGGTATGCAAATAACTTAGACCTTTCTTCCGATGCATCCAATACCGATGAAAACGGAAAGAAGTTCAATGAACTGTTAAGAAATGTAGAGAATGAGACGGGACTTCATTTTATTATTGATTCCCTGCGGGTGAATGAATTCCAGAAGTACTATCGTGGGGATTCTGACCGGGCTGCCTTATCCGAAAAGTCACGTGGCTATATGGACCGGTTTGAAAACAATGAATACAGCATGTTGATCCTTGGCTTCAGTGACTGTTACAATAACATGACCGATGAAGCGGCTATTCAGAAACTGCAGGACTTTAAGGACAGTGGAAAGAGTATCTTATTTACACATGATAATGCATCCTGTAGTACCGTCACCGATTACAGTCATAAGATGGCAGAATTAAAAAACATAAAAGAGGAGGGAAAGATTACTGCAGATTATACGGGTGGAAGGAATCTTGGCGAATATGGGTATGACTTTAACCAGATGTTGCGAAGGGAAGCAGCCATGGATCGTTATGGCTTAGTCACAAACGATTTCTTAAAGCAGGGACAGCTCATTGATATCACGAAGAATGAGAATGGAGAAACGATCGGTACGATCTTAGCAGAGAATGGCGGCTTTACGACAAGAACGAATGCAGATGGTACACCGATGCAGTCCGCAGTCTTAGATGCGGGCAAGGATATTGCCTATGTAGCAGGTACTAACCGTGAGCAGGCATATGGTGAGACACAAGGCTTTACCTATTCTGAGATCAACCGTGTCAACCATGCGACAAGTAAAAAGAATATCCGTACGGCACAGGAATCATGGGGCAATCTGACCACGACTGTTGCAACTAAGACGAATGAAGGACTGATCACAAAGTATCCGTATGTGATCCCGGATAAGATCAATATTGCATCGACACATTTCCAGTATTACCAGTTAGACTTAGATGGGGATAAGGACGGAGATGGCAGATCGGATATCGTAGTATGGTACTGCTTGGGAGATGCAGGAAGTGGAACGGCATCCTTAAAGAACTATTCCGGTTCTCCGAATGATGTGCGGAACAACTATTACATCTACAGTATGGGAAATGTCATGTATTCCGGTGTAGGACATTCTAAGATCAATGCCAATTCCGATGAGATGAAGCTGTTTGTCAATACCGTAGTTGCATCGTTTAAGCTTGGAACACAGGCACCGACGGTCAAGGCACTTGAGACGTCGGATCGTGCATCCGCAGAGAAGAAATACGTCCGTTTAGATTATGATACGGCACTCAATATGGAGGCACTGTCACAGGAAGAAGAGACATACTTTACCGTACAGGACTTAAACCTTACCTCGAATGACCGTAAGATCCAGGCAAGCTTTTATATCAAAGGAACCGACAATAAGACCTATCTCCCGATCGGAGCCGCCGCAGCAGACAATCCGGCGGGAGCCTATGTGACGATAGAGCCGGTATTAGCAGGTGATTCTGTTACAATCGGCAGTGAGACCTACGAGCAGGGTGCCGCGGAGCGGCAGAAAGCGGATAATCTGCAAAGTGGTCATGTCTACCGGCTGGTATTACATAATATCGGAATGGATGCACAGATTGCATCGTTGTTATCCGGAACGAAGGAATTTTCACTGGGCATAACGATAAGCAGTGAATTTAATTATTATGGCAGGCAGATTAAGACCTCAGAAGCAGAGACGGAAGTAGAATTCATCAAAGCAGAATTGTTTGATCTTGATTAAGCGGAAATGGTGGCAGATGGTGCCACCATTTTCTCTGTATAGGACATTCCTATATAGTAAAAGCAGGAAAGGAGCGCGCATGCAGATAAAAAGGAACAAGACGGAAAGTGTGTGGTGTCTGCCATATCTTTTTTCCATCGTACTCATTCCGGTGATCGTACGAAATGTACTATGCAGTGAGAATCTGGAAGGATACAGCTGGTATCCGAAGACCTGGGGACGTTTTGATGCGTTCATGTGGTGGAAGAGTATAGCCGTGATCATTTTAGGTGCAGTCCTTCTTATGGTTCTGATAATAAGTGCAGGAAAAGGAAAGATACGGTTTCAGAAAATGCTGCTGCCGCTTGGTGTCTATGCAGGACTTGTTATTCTTTCCACGGTATGTTCAATCGACCGTACGATCAGCGTGAACGGATTTTTCGATATGTATGAATCGGTGTATGTGATTCTCTCCTATGTGGTGCTTGCTGTCTATGGTGCGGTGATCTGCTGGAGAGAAGAGATGGCGTGTAAGGTGGAGTGGCTTACCGCTATTGGAATTTTACTGATCGGTCTTATTGGCTTGACCCAGTTTATTGGAAGAGATCTCTATCAGGCAGAATTTATGAGAGGGATCTTAAATGTGATCGGAAGGTCAGAAAAGTTTTTTTCCGCAGTCTATGCATCCCTGTATAATCCGAACTATGTCGGCATGTACTGTTGTATGCTGATCCCGTTTGTATTTGTACTGTGTACGTTACATACAGAGAAGAAAAAACAGATCCTCTGGTTCATCTGCGCCGCAGTCCTTATGATGCTTCTTGTTGGCTGCCGGTCGAAGAGCACGACCCTTTTACTGATTCCGTGTCTGCTGTTTTGCATTTTTTTGCTGGGGCGAAACAGCAGAAAGCGTGCAGGGATCGTGATGTGTCTTTTTCTGCTGCTTTATCTGGGCTTTAATCTGGTTTATGCGAGAGCTTATGACAGCAATCTTTTGGAAAAAACCTTTGATACGATCTACTGGAATGGAAAAGGTGAGGATGATTACCGGTTAACAGATATTTTTACAGATGACGACGGACTTCGGATCTGCTATGATGGAAAAGAATATCGGTTGATCGATGATACAAAAACCGGTCAGCTTCTGTTAGAAGATATCACAACAAAAGAGCGTAAAAAGCTGCCGTTACAGGAGCTTCGGATCACAAAGGATACTGATGGAGAAAGCGATGGTTATACGGTCACTTCGGAAGGATATTCCTTTTCGTTTGTCTATGATAAAACAGCAAAAAAATATCTGTACCGCAACTTCAACGGCTGTCTGGTCGAGTTGGTTCCATCAAAAACCTGGGACTGTCCGCTTTTCCATGTTTTTGGAGGCATGAGCGGAAGAGGGTATATCTGGAGAAAATCCGTTCCTTTGCTTTCGGATTCGCTGATCTTGGGAAGTGGTGCAGATACCTATGGATTGCGCTTTCCGCAGCAGGATTATATCTCAATCGTACAGAGCGGATACGGCAGCCGGTATATTACCAAGCCGCATAACCTTTATTTGCAGATCGCGGTCCAGTCCGGGGTATGTTCCCTTCTTGCACTGGCGGTTTTCTATGGCTGGTATTTTGTAAGCTCGATCCGTTTATATCAAAGATGCACCTTTCAAAATCCGCTGCAGCGTACCGGAATGGCGGTCTTTGTAGCAACTACCGGTTATCTGTGCTCCGGTATGCTCAATGATTCGACGATCGGTATTTCGATTATATTCTACAGTCTTCTTGGCATCGGAATTGGCTGTAATAAACAGATTGTGAAGCAACTCTAAAACTTTTATTAAAAAGGCTCTGCGTCGGTTGACGTAGCCTATCTGCCGATTTATCATTATCGTTAGAAAGTCCTAAGGCAGAAATGGCAGCGGCAGGATGAAGAGAAAGAGAGAGATGCATATGAAACAGAAGTTACAGCAGTTTATGGCAGGACGTTACGGTGTGGATCAGTTATCGAAGATCTATCTTGGAATTACCTTTGTATTATTGATCCTTTCGATGTTTACAAGGGTTGGGTTCTTTTATCTTTTTGCAATCGTTTTACTGATCTATACGTATTACCGCATGTTTTCGAGGAATGTGTCGAAGATGTATAATCAGAATCAGAAGTTTTTGAACTTCCGTTATCGTATGGGGGTAAAGTGGAACCAGTATAAGGTAAGAAGATCACAGCGTGCGATCTACCGCTTTTATAAGTGCCCATCCTGCAAGCAGAGAGTACGTGTGCCAAAGGGAAAGGGCAAGATCTGTATTACCTGTCCGAAGTGCAGAACAGAATTTGTGAAAAAAAGTTGATGTTTCATGGAATGAACAATGAGGATTGGAGATTGCGTATATGTTTGGATACGTGAATATAAACAGACAGGAGCTGTCGGAAGAGGCAGGTAAGATCTATCAGTCTTATTACTGTGGCCTGTGCCGGAAGTTAAAGGAGACAGCAGGCAGAAGAGGACAGCTTTTACTGAATTATGATATGACATTTCTGGTTGTCTTATTGACCGGATTGTATGAGCCGCAGGAGAAGGAAGAAGCATCCTTCACCTGCAAGCTGCATCCGACGAAGAAGAGATGCTCGCGTATCAATGAGTTTACGAAGTATGCGGCAGATATGAATATTATCCTGTCATTTCAGAACTTTGAAGATGACTGGAGAGACAACCACTCTTATGCAAAGAAAGCATTTGCGAAGCTGTTGGGGAAGGATTACTTACGGATTAAGGAGACATACCCAAGACAGGTGGCAGCAGTTGAGAAGTATCTGAGTGACTTAGAAGAGATGGAGCGGGTCAAGGAGACGAATATAGATCTGGTTGCAGGACTGACCGGTACGATGTTGGGAGAGATCTTTGCATATAAGGAAGATATGTGGGCAGATGAGCTTCGCTGCCTTGGCTTTTATCTTGGAAAATTCATCTATCTGATGGATGCCTATGAGGATGTTACGAAGGATAAGAAGAACGGCTGCTACAATCCATTGATCCGGATCTATGATGAGGACAGTAAGGACTTTGATACATTCTGTAAGCTGATGTTGACGAGTATGATCTCTGAGGCGGCAAAGTCCTTTGAGCGGCTGCCGATCCTGTTGCATGCAGATATATTAAGGAATATACTATATTCAGGTGTGTGGTGTCGTTATGAATACAATCAGCTCAAGCGGCAGAAGAAGGAAGCAAGTCAGGCGAAGCGTGCAAAACACAGTGAGAACCATGCTTCCGAAGACGCATGTGAAGTAGATAAAATGGAAGGTTAGGTACAGATATGGACCCATATAAGGTGCTTGGTATTACACCGGGAGCAACCGATGAAGAAATCAAAAAAGCATACCGTAGTTTAAGCCGGAAGTATCACCCGGATGCGAATGTCAATAACCCGAATAAGGAACAGGCGGAAGAGAAGTTCAAGGAAGTGCAGCAGGCGTATGATCTGATCATGAAGCAGAAGCAGCAGGGTTACAGCTATGGCGGTGGCAGTCAGGGCGGCTTTGGCTATGGAGGTTATGGATCAGGCAGGAATAACGGTGCATATGGAGGCGGCTATGGTCAGAGTACAGACAGTGCAGAGATGCAGGCTGCTGCGAACTATATTGCACATCGTTGTTATAAGGAAGCATTGAATGTCTTAAGTGGGATTGCGAATCGAAATGCACGCTGGTATTATTACAGCGCGATGGCGAATGCCGGAGTCGGGAATACCGCAACGGCGATGGAGCATATCAATATGGCGGTTCAGATGGAACCGAGCAATATGGAATATCGTCAGTTAAAGCAGCAGTTAGAGTTCGGTGGAACCTGGTATTCGAATATGGGAAGTTCCTATGAACGTCCATATGCCAGCTCAGGCAACCTGTGCCTGAGCCTGCTGTTTATGAACCTGTTATGCAACTGTTGTTGCTTCCGCCCGTACTAGCTTAACGCTTACGGGTGGTATTTTTATACGTTTCTTCGCAGTACTTGCAGCGATAGACTTCGTTTTCCTCATCGGTCAGAACAAAGATCTGGTCAAGTCCCTGCTCGATCGAAGTGATGCATCGTGGATTCTTGCATTTGATAACATTGCGTACCTGCTTTGGCAGATGCAGCACCTTTTTGTCTACGATGCGGTCACCCTTGATGATGTTGACTGTGATGTTATGGTCGATAAAGCCAAGGATATCAAGATCTAATGCGTCGATCGGACATTCTACTTTAATAATATCCTTTTTTCCCATCTTATTACTTTTGGCGTTTTTGATGATCGCTACTGCGCAGTCTAATTTATCAAGCTTTAAGTCATGGTAAATCGAAAGGCTCATTCCGGCCTGAATATGATCTAATACAAATCCTTCATGGATTCCACTGATATTTAACATGTCAGATCTCCTTTCCATCTTAAGAGAGTAAGAATTAATGCCATACGGACATAGACACCATACTGTGCCTGTTTGAAGTATGCTGCACGCGGGTCATCATCTACATCGACAGAGATCTCATTGACACGTGGAAGTGGATGAAGTACAAGCATATCTGGTTTGGCAAGTTTCATTTTTTCTTTATTCAGAATATAGAAGTCCTTCATACGGATGTAGTCATCCTCATTGAAGAAACGTTCCTTCTGGACACGGGTCATATATAAGACATCGAGATTCGGCATTGCATACTCTAAGCGTTCTACCTCTTCGTACGGGATATGGTTCTTCTCTAAAACATCCTCACGGATATAATCCGGTACACGAAGTTCTTCCGGAGAGATCAGCACAAAGCGTACATTCTCATATCGGATCAGTGCATTGATCAGGGAGTGTACGGTACGTCCGAACTTTAAGTCACCGCATAAACCGATCGTAAGATTGCCTAGTTCACCACGAAGGGAACGGATTGTAAGTAAATCAGTTAAGGTCTGGGTTGGATGCTGATGACCACCGTCGCCGGCGTTAATGACTGGAATTAAAGACTTCTGGGAGGCTACAAGAGCTGCACCTTCCTTTGGATGACGAATTGCTGCAATATCGGCGTAACAGGAAATGACGCGCATTGTATCGGAAACGCTTTCCCCTTTGGATGCGGAAGAGCTGTCCGCGCTCGAAAAACCAAGAACAGAACCGCCAAGATTCAACATTGCGGCTTCAAAACTAAGTCGGGTACGGGTGCTCGGTTCGTAGAAACAGGTGGCAAGCTTTTTGCCATCACACACATGAGCGTATTTTTGAGGATTTTTTTCAATATCGTTCGCAAGGTTTAGCAGATCGTCCAGTTCCTCGATGGACAGATCCAGCGGACTCATTAAGTGTCGCATAAGATTCCTCCTGTTGTATCATTTACTTGTGAAAATACCGGATGAGTTCCAGGCATTTTTACTATCATATAATACATGTATGCAAAATTCAAGCCGAAAAAATAAGAAGTAAAATTCGACTAAAAAATGCCATTTGTATGAATATAATTAGAATAGTTTGAAAGTGCAACACATTTTTGAGCTTGCACTGTGTATGTGATATACGATATAATGAGCGTAAGCAATGAGCAGTGCCCAAATTGGATCAGATAAAATTGCCTGCTTGCAGAGCATATTTTATCTGGTACACTTTTGATAGTGCGAAGCACGGACAGTTCGAAAACGCAATGCATTTTCGAACTTACACTGCGAATGAAGTATATAGGATATAATAATTCCGTCAGGTAAATTAACAATATTGCTGATTTATTGGATGGATAACAAACATGAGCAAGTAGGTAGAATACATTTATACGGAGGGTAATTATGCAGGATAATCGAGTAGCAGAGGAACAGGGAACAGACGAGATCGTATATAAAGAGCGCAAGCGTATACTTTTTTTCGGACTGCCATGGACATTTACAAAGTACCGGATCAAGGCAGATATGATCACCTGTGATACCGGATTTTTCTCAACGGAAGAGAATGACTGTTATATGTATAAGGTACAGGATGTGAAGCTGACCGCATCCTTGATGGAGCGGATATTTAAGCTCGGAACCGTGGTATGTTATACCGGCGATGTGACCGATAAGGAATTAAGACTGGTACATATCCGTCATGCCCGTGAGATCAAGGACTACATTTTCAAGGCATCAGAGACCGCGAGATTAAAGCGGCGTACCGTGAGTATGCAGGACATCAGCGCGGATGATCTGGACATGGATCTGTAGGAAAAATGGAAAGCTTTTTAAGGCTTTCCATTTTTTGTGGCATTTTTGTTGGAAAGATCAAGGATCTTCTCAAAGGTAAGACCTGCGATCATCCAGAGCGGGGCGTAGTCAAGACGGATGACTCCCTTGATATTTGTCTTTGCCTTACTGTAGTCCCAGGGGCACATATGCATTTTTTTTAAAAGACTTCCACTGATAAATTCACCGGTATAGATGCCGACCGTGTAGATACCTCCCCGGAAAAGAGCCGGCAGATTTGCAAGTCGTCTGTGTATCGGATCAATGACAGCTGCCATCCCATAGATCGGGAACATCCAGATCGAAGTCCTTCCAATCAGTTTATAATTATGGTCGCGGAGTGCACCAAGCGAGGTAAAGAGGATCTCCATGCACCAGCCGGTCAGTCCACAGATAAAAAAGTTTTTTTTCATGGTAGAAGTATTCCCGGATGCAGAAAAAATATGCGGCGCAAAACAGGTGGAAAACTTGTAAAAACTCCGGTCATGGCATATAATAATACAAGTGCAAAAATGAAAAGGAATGCAGATGGCATACTTAAAACAGTTACTGAAGAACTGTAATTTTTTGTGTTTACAGGGAGAACTTGAGAAAAAGGTCACGGAGATCTGTTATGATTCCGGGAAGGCTCGCAAGGGAAGTATGTTTGTCTGCTTAAAGGGACAGTATCGTGACGGACACGATTATATTAGCGAAGCCGTGTGTCATGGTGCCACCGTCTGCGTGGTACAGCATAATGTGGTGATTGATGCGGATGTTACAGTGATCCGGGTGCGGGATACCAGAGAAGCACTTGCCATACTATCCGCAGAATTTTACGGGAATCCCGCAAGACATCTTCGTGTGATCGGAATTACCGGGACAAAGGGCAAGACGTCTACCGCCTGTATGATCTATCAGATGCTTCGCTATGCCGGCTGTCAGGCAGGGATGATCGGAACGATGGGGATCTTTTTCGGAGAGGAGAATACCACATATCCGAATACGACACCGGAATCACTTGTGATCCAGCAGATGATGCGGCGGATGGTAGATGCAGGATGTGGGTTCTGTGTCATGGAGGTATCCTCCCAGGGACTGAAAAATCACCGGGTGGATGGAATTGTTTTTGACATTGGTGTTTTCACAAATATATCTCCGGATCATATCGGGGCGGGAGAACATGCAAGCTTTGCAGAGTATCTTTCCTGTAAGAGCCGTATTTTTGCAAGAAGCAGACGGAGCTTGATCAATGCAGATGACTGCTGCGTGGTAAAGGCGGCAAAAAAAAGCGGCAGACCGTATGTTACATATGGAATCCAGAACTGTGCGGATTATAGGGCAGGGCAGATCACGTATGAGACCTATGCAGACTGTCTTGGTATGCGTTATACCTTAAGTGGGGCATGTGATGGTATCGTGGAACTTGGAATCCCGGGAATCTATAATGTCTATAATTCTCTTGCAGCGATTGCAGTATGCAGGGAATTAAATATTCCGGCCGAGTATCAGAGACTGGCACTGCGCCGCATTAAGATCAGAGGACGGATGGAAGAAATCCGGGTATCGGAGGACTACCGCCTGCTTATTGATTACGCACACAATGCCGTCAGTTTTGAGAATCTGTTAGAGACGCTGCGTGCCTACCATCCGAAGCGTCTGGTTACGTTATTTGGCTGTGGCGGCAACCGCTCGAAGCTGCGGCGCTATCAGATGGGAGAAGTGGCAGGAAGACTGTCTGATGTTACGATACTTACTTCGGATAATCCGCGTTATGAAGATCCGGAGGATATAATTTTAGATATTGAGACCGGGCTCCGTAAGACGACCGGAAGTTATATTAAGATCACAGACCGCAGGGAAGCGATCGCTTATGCGCTTACGAATGCGAAAAAAGGCGATCTGATCGTACTTGCAGGAAAGGGACACGAGCAGTATCAGGAGATAAAGGGACATTTTTATCCGATGGACGAAAGGAAAATGATCGATGAGGTTATATGCCAATATCATTATTGATATATCGCAGGGAAAACTGGATAAAACATTTCAGTACGCCGTACCGGAGCAGATGAGAGATCAGCTTACGGTAGGTGCACCGGTCATTGTTCCTTTTGGCAACGGCGGCAGAACGATCAAGGGCTTTGTGGTAGAACTGACGACAACCGCAGAATATGATCCGGCTAAGATAAAAGAGATCAAAAGCCTTGATACAGATGCAATGCCGATCGAATCGCAGCTTGTGACCCTTGCGGCATGGATACGCAAACATTATGGCGGTACGATGAATCATGCACTTAAGACTGTGATCCCGATCCGGCAAAAGACAGCGGAGAAGGAAAAAAAGGTCATTCATCTGCTGCTTGATAAAGAACAGGCAATGGAGCAGCTGCTTACCTACCGCAGGAAGCATAATACGGCAAGAGAGCGGCTGTTAGAGGCACTGATCACACAGCCGGAGCTTGCCTATGAGGTGGTTACACAGAAGCTTCATATTACGGCAAATGTGATCCGGGCATTAGAAGAACAGTGCATCCTGCGTGTAGAACGTTACCGGAGTTACCGTAATCCGGCAAACTATGAACAGGATGCAGATTATGCACTTGCATTAAATCCCACCCAGCAGGAGGTGGTAAGCAGTATTTTAAAAAATGCAGCTTCGGATCATCCCAAGACCTGTCTGATCCATGGCGTGACCGGAAGCGGCAAGACAGAGGTCTATATGGAACTGATCGCAGATGCGGTCGCAAAGGGAAAGCAGTCTATCGTACTGATCCCGGAGATCGCACTGACCTATCAGACCGTCATGCGTTTCCAGAACCGGTTTGGTGACCGCGTTTCGATCTTAAACAGTAAGATGTCTGCCGGAGAACGGTTTGACCAGTTTGAGCGTGCCAAAAACGGACAGATCGATGTGATGATCGGGCCAAGATCTGCACTGTTCACACCTTTTTCAAATCTTGGTTATATTATTATAGATGAGGAACATGAAGCATCCTATAAGAGCGAGACCGTTCCGCGTTATCATGCAAGAGAGACGGCGATCGAGCGTGCGCGGATGGCAGGGGCAACGGTCGTGCTTGGCTCTGCGACACCATCGATAGACAGCTATTATAAGGCTGTGCAGGGCGAGTATCTGCTTTTTGAGATGACAAAGCGTGCGGTGGCAAAACAGCTCCCGGTCTGTTATGTGGTGGATCTGCGGGAAGAGTTAAAGGAACATAACTATTCGATCCTAAGCCGCAAGTTGGAAGAACTGATGGAAGACCGGTTACAGAAAAAGGAACAGATCATGCTTTTTTTAAACCGGCGCGGAATGTCAGGATTTGTGTCTTGTCGTTCCTGCGGTTACGTGATAAAATGTCCGCATTGCGATGTTTCACTCAGCGCACACAAGAATGGCAGGCTTGTCTGTCATTACTGTGGTTATGAAAGAGAAGCAGCCGATCATTGTCCGTCCTGCGGTTCCCCGCATATCAGCGGATTTAAGGCAGGAACGCAGAAGATCGAGTTACTGGTACACAAACGCTTTCCACAGGCGCGGATTCTGCGGATGGATACCGATACCACGAAAAATAAAGACGGACATGAGAAGATCTTATCCGCGTTTGCAAATTACGAAGCGGATATTCTGATCGGAACGCAGATGATCGTCAAGGGACACGATTTTGCGAATGTTACACTGGTGGGGGTATTAGCGGCAGATCTGTCCCTGCATGTCGGTGATTACCGGGCTTCTGAGCGTACCTTCCAGCTTCTGACACAGGCAGCAGGCAGGGCAGGCAGAGGCGATAAGGTAGGAGAAGTAGTCATCCAGACCTATGATCCCTCGCATTATAGTATTGTCGCGGCGGCGGCACAGGATTATAATGCTTTTTATAAGCAGGAGATTGCTTACCGCAGCATGCTTAAGTATCCGCCGGTCTGGAATATGTTGGTGATCCTGTTGTCTTCTGCGGTAGAAGACCGCTGCATCAGGATGGCGGGACTGCTTGCAAGAATCATAGAAAATACAAAGAAAAATGATACAACAGACAGACTGTCACGGCTTCAGATCATTGGACCGACCGAGCCTGCGGTTGCCAAAGTAAACGATATTTATAAGAGAGTACTGTATCTGAAACATCCGGCGTATGATGTTTTGGTTCAGATAAAAGATGCAATAGAAACTTATATGGAGAAAAACAGACAATATCAGGATATTCTGATACAGTTTGATTTTAATCCGATGAATGGATTTTAAATCAGGAGGAAGAAAATGGCTTTAAGACAGATTCGATATGTAGGAGACGCGGTATTAACAAAGGTATGCAGAGAGGTAACGGAAGTAACCCCGAAGATCAGAGATCTGATCGATGATATGTTTGAGACCATGTATGAAGCAAATGGTGTCGGACTTGCAGCACCGCAGGTTGGAATTTTAAAAAGGATCGTAACGATCGATGTCGGAGAGGGACAGCTTGTCATGATCAATCCAAGGATCATAGAGACAGCCGGAAGCCAGACCGGAGAAGAAGGCTGCTTAAGTCTTCCGGGCAAGGCTGGCATCGTAACACGTCCGAATTACGTAAAGGCAAGAGCCTTTGATGAAGAGATGCAGGAGTTTGAAATCGAAGGAACGGAGCTGCTTGCGCGTGCGATCTGCCACGAAGTCGATCATCTCGATGGTCATGTCTATACCGAGAAGGTAGAAGGCGAATTACACGACGTAGTCTATGAAGATCAGGAAGACTAAACAGTACTTGGAAGTGAGGAAGCATATGAGAGTCATATTTATGGGAACACCGGATTTTTCGGTGGGAATATTAGAAGAAATCCTTGCAGCAGGCCATGAGGTGGTACTGGTTGTTACACAGCCGGATAAGCCGAAGGGACGCGGAAAGGCAATGCAGTATTCACCGGTGAAGGAAGCTGCGTTAGCACATGGGCTTGAGGTCTATCAGCCAAAGAAGATCCGTGAGGCGGAGTGTGTGGAATACTTAAGAAGTTATCAGCCGGATATCATGGTGGTAGCGGCCTTTGGACAGATCTTATCAAAAGAGATCTTAGATATGCCGCGCTACTGCTGTCTGAACGTACATGCGTCTCTGTTGCCGAAGTATCGTGGCGCTGCACCGATCCAGTGGGCAGTCATCAACGGCGACAAGGTCTCAGGCGTAACGACGATGCGTATGGATACAGGGATCGACACCGGGGATATGATCGATAAGACCGAGGTCATACTTGCAGAAGATGAGACCGGTGGAAGTCTGTTTGACCGTCTTGCCGAGGCTGGTGCAAAGCTTTGTGTAGCGTCCATGAAAAAGATTGAGGATGGAACTGCTGTTTATACAAAGCAGGACGAAACCAAAGCAACCCATGTAGGTATGATCGAAAAACGGTTTGGCAGGATCAACTGGAAGCTGGGTGCGGTGGAGATCGAGCGTCTGATCCGTGGTTTGAATCCATGGCCAAGTGCATATACTTATGTAGATGGCAAGATGTTAAAGATCTGGAAAGCCTCTGTTATAGACGGAGGAGATCCAAAGAAAGCAGGCTGCATCATAAAGGCAGATGGAAAGAACTTACAGATCCAGACCGGAGACGGAATCCTTGCGGTCGAAGAGTTACAGTTAGAAGGGAAAAAACGTATGCCGGCAGCAGATTTCCTGCGTGGTTATACGATCTTAGAAGGAAGTTATATTGATACAGAGTCATAGAAGAACAAAGGAGGTTTTGATATGCCTTATGGAATGTATTACAGCTGGTGGGACCCAACTTATTTTCTGGTAGTGATCGGAGCAGTGATCTGTATGATCGCATCCGCACGGGTCAATACAACCTTTAACAAGTACAGCAAATACCGCAGTATGTCCGGCATGACAGGTGCACAGGCAGCAGAGCGGATCTTAAATGCAGCAGGCATCTATGATGTGCAGGTACTGCATATTTCCGGTAATCTGACCGATCATTACGATCCAAGGAATAAGACCTTAAGTCTGTCTGACAGCGTCTATAATTCCACATCTGTTGCAGCCGTCGGCGTAGCCGCACATGAATGTGGACATGCGATCCAGCATCAGAAGAATTATGCACCGCTTACGATCCGTGGTGCACTTGTTCCGGTCGCAAATATCGGTTCCACCCTTGCATGGCCGTTAATTTTGATCGGTTTGCTTTTTTCTAGAGGAACCGGAAGCTTTCTGATCACACTTGGAATCATCTTCTTTTCTGCCGCAGTTCTTTTTCAGATCGTAACACTGCCGGTAGAGTTTAATGCATCCATGCGTGCACAGAAGCTGTTAGAGCAGACCGGTATCTTAGGGGCAGACGAATTACGTTATACCGGCAAGGTACTGCGTGCAGCAGCACTGACCTATGTCGCAAGTGCGGCGGCAGCAATCTTACAGTTGCTGCGTCTGGTGATTCTGTTTGGAGGACGTAGCCGCGATGACTGATTCCGTAAATATAAGAGAACAGGTATTAGAACTGCTGCTTCGTATCACAAGAGACGGAGAGTACAGCCATATTGCGATCAACGCAGTATTGAGTAAGTATCAGTATTTAGAGAAAAGAGAGCGTTCCTTTGTAACAAGAGAGGTCGAAGGAACGCTTGAGCATATGATCGAGCTTGATTATATCATCAACCAGTTTTCGAAAACAAAAGTAAATAAAATGAAGCCGGTGATCCGCTGTCTGCTCCGTGGCAGTGTCTATGAGTTAAAGTATATGGACAATGTGCCATCCTCTGCGACCTGCAACGAGGCAGTGAAATTGGCACGGAAAAAGGGCTTTTCAAATCTGACCGGATTTGTGAACGGCGTGTTGCGTAACATCAGCCGAAATCTCGATCAGATTACATATCCGGATGAGAAAAAGGATCTGGCTGCAAG
>JALERL010000002.1 GCA_022764465.1 Lachnospiraceae bacterium
GGGAGGCTTTTTTCAGCTCTTAGGAGTGTTGCTGATCTTTGTATTTGTGCTTGTGATCACGTATCTGGTGACGAAATGGATCGCCGGGTATCAGAAGGGACAGGCGATACATAAGAACTTACAGGTGGTTGAGACATTGAAACTTACACCGAATAAGTATGTGCAGATTGTAGAAGCCGGAACAAAGTATCTGGTGATTGCAATCGGTAAGGATGAGGTGACACTGCTTACGACCTTGGAAAAGGACGAACTTAAGGTGCTCCCGCAAGAACTACAGAATACAGATGGCAGGAAAGTTCAGGAAAGCTTTCAGGAGATTCTTGATAAGCTTAAGGAACATTTACCGAATAAGCAGGCTAAATCATGAGTAAATTAAAAAAATGGTATTGTGTGGCATCTTTTCTTTTTGCCATACTCGTAGTGGTAGTTACACTGGCTTTTTATGCACCGACAGATACTTATGCAACTACGACAGATCGTACAACATCTGATACATCCGGGGATAACATAGACGTTCCGACTGGAGACGATATTAATCAGTTGGATGTTGGAACTTCTGCGAATAATAATAGTACACAGTCTGACAGCAGTACCGGATTATCCATATCCTATAATAATGATAATGGTACGTTATCCGGTCCGATCAAGATGTTGCTGGTACTTACGGTACTGGCACTTGCACCATCGATCCTGATTATGATGACATCGTTTACACGTATTATCATTGTATTACATTTTATACGTGCGGCGATCGGAACACAGACCGTTCCCCCAAATCAGGTGCTGGTAGGTCTGGCACTTTTTTTGACGCTGTTTATTATGGCACCGGTTTTTTCACAGGTGAATGAGAAGGCAATCAAGCCATTAGATGCAGGTGAAATCACCCAGGAAGAAGCTTTTGAACAGGGAATGGAACCGATTCGTGAGTTTATGTTTGAACAGACACAGACGAAGGATATTAATTTATTCTGTGATATTCAGGGCGTTACTTATGAGACTCAGGATGATATTTCGAATACAATCCTGATCCCAAGTTTTATCTTAAGTGAGCTTCGGACAGCATTTATTATTGGATTTTTAATCTATATTCCGTTTATTGTAATTGATATGGTAGTGTCATCCGTTCTTATGTCAATGGGTATGATGATGCTTCCGCCAACGACGATATCGCTGCCATTTAAGATACTGTTATTTGTACTTGCAGATGGCTGGGATCTGGTGATCGGCAATCTTGTGAAGACGTTTTACTGATAAGAGGTGTGAGAATTGATAACAGAGGGACAGATTTTAGATATTGCAAAAGATGCGATTTATAATATGATTGTTACATCAGCACCATTATTACTGATCTCACTTGTAGTAGGTCTGATTATCAGTATTTTCCAGACTGTTACCTCGATTCAGGAGCAGACGCTTACATTTGTACCGAAGATTCTGGCTGTATTTCTTGGGCTGATGTTAATTGGATCATGGATGCTGAATAATATGACTGATTTTATGACACGGTTGTGGTCGGATTTTAGTCTGTATCTGGGATGAAGTCATGGTAAATACAAGTATTTCATTAGAAACGATTGAATATTTTCTATTGATTATGGTAAGAATATCCTGTTTTGTATCTGTAGCACCGTTTTACGGTATGACAAACACGCCGGCAAGAGTGAAAATTGGATTCTCCGCGCTGGTTTCCATATTGCTGTACGGGATACTTCCTCATCCGGCACTGGAATACACAGATGTGATCGGATATGCCACAATCGTAGTCAGAGAAGGAATTACAGGCTTGCTGATTGGTTTTGCGGCAAACATATGTAATTCCATTATTTTATTATCCGGTAATATTATTGATATGAATATCGGACTTTCCATGGCAACAGAGTATGATCCGATCACTCAGACAAATTCGCCGATCACCGGTAATTTTTACAATAATCTGCTGCTGTTACTTTTGATCGTTACGGATATGCATCATTATATCCTGCATGCAATCGCAGATTCTTATCAGGTAATTGCGATAGGTGGAACGGTTTTCCGGTGGGATAGTCTGATGACAAGCATGGTAACATTCATGACACATTCGATGGTAATCGGATTCCGGATCGCACTTCCGGTATTTGCATGTACGATGATCTTAAACTGTATTCTGGGTATCATGTCAAAGGTGGCACCACAGATGAATATGTTTTCCGTCGGTATGCAGCTGAAAGTACTGGTAGGCTTTGTGGTGATGTTTCTGACAATCCGGCTTTTACCGTATGTATCTGATTTTATATTTACTGAGATGAAGCGGATGATGGTATCCATAATAAAAGGACTGTATTGATTGTGAAAGATACGTTATTGATTACATATAATCTGCAATGGTTCGCGAAAGACGGACCCGGAGGCGAGAAAACAGAGCCGGCAACGGCCAAAAAGTTAAAAGATGCCAGAGATGAGGGTAAGGTAGCCAAAAGCCGGGAACTTGGGTTTGCGGTTGATCTGATCGTACTGTTTGTGGTTCTTCGGATTTTTATGTCGTATGTATCGGAAGGACTGTTGGGATCATTTTCAGAAGTCTATGGCATGATTCCGGATCTGGTCAGTGAAAATGCTTCCGGGATGACGATAAAGTCGGCAACAACAGTTCTTAGTATGTCATTGCTTCGGATTTTAAAAATTATTCTGCCGTTTCTGCTGATCGGGGTTGTCGTTGCATTACTTGTCAGCATTCTGCAGGTCGGGTTTAAGGTTTCAACGAAGCCGATGAAACCGGATCTGAATAAGTTCAATCCCTTGAATGGATTTAAACGTATGTTTTCAAAGGATTCTGTTTTTGAGTTGTTTAAGTCGATCATAAAGATCGGACTGATTGCATATGTTGCGTATTCATCCTTAAAGGATCATCAGAATGAAATATTTCTTCTTTATGATATACAGCTGATGCAGGCTGTGATCTTAGTGGGTAATATTATTCTAGATACCGGGCTTAAGATCAGCATGGTCTATCTGATCATTGGAGCGGTGGACTGGATCTACCAGAAGCACAAATTCAATGAAGATATGAAGATGACCAAGCAGGAAGTAAAGGATGAGTATAAGAATACCGAAGGTGATCCACAGATCAAGGGAAGACAGAGACAGCGTATGCGTGAGGCATCACAGCGTCGAATGATGCAGGATGTTCCGAAGGCGGATGTTGTAATCACAAACCCGACGCATTTAGCAGTTGCGATCAAGTATGATTCAGAGGTAGCAAAGGCACCGGTTGTGTTGGCAAAGGGTGAAGATTATCTGGCAATGAAGATCCGTGAAAAGGCAAAGGAAAATGGAATCGAGATTGTAGAGAACAAGCCGCTTGCCCGTATGTTGTATGCAAATGTGGACATTGGCGCAGAGATACCACCGGAACTGTATCAGGCAGTTGCAGAGGTACTTGCAATGCTTCAGAAATTTAAATACCGATAAAATGAAATTCGGTGTTGGTATCTGGACACAGATGGGTTATTATATAAGAGATAAAAGATTTACTTAGGATAATTTACAGAGAGGAGGAATCGAAGATGAAAAAGACAGATTTAGGCGTGGCATTATATTTACTGGCAGCGGTTATCTTTTTCATTATCCCGATTCCTTCTATTTTATTGGATGTCATGCTCGCGATCAATATTTCGATTGCAATGATCATCCTGTTTAATGCATTGTTTGTTCAGGAAGTGTTAGATATGTCATTCTTTCCAACACTTCTTTTGTTTACCACCATTTTCAGAATCTCGTTAAACGTATCTTCCACGAGACTGATCTTAAAAACAGGTGATCCGGGTAATGTAGTCCGTACGTTCGGTGATTTCGTAGGTGGCGGTGATCTTGTCATCGGTGCGATCGTATTTATCGTATTGATCTTGATCCAGTTTATCGTAATCAACAAGGGTTCCGAACGTGTTGCTGAGGTAACGGCCCGTTTTACACTGGATGCTATGCCCGGTAAGCAGATGGCGATCGATGCTGACTTAAATACAGGTGCAATCACCGAGAAGGAAGCAAGAATCCGCCGTAATAAGATTCAGGAAGAGTCAAGCTTTTTCGGTTCTATGGATGGTGCAACAAAGTATGTAAAGGGAGATGCGACCGCAGGTCTGATCATTACCTTTATCAACCTGATCGGTGGAACGATCATGGGCTATATGAATCAGGGGTTATCCATTACGGAAGCAATCCAGCAGTATGGTATCTTAACCATCGGTGATGGACTTGTCAGCCAGATTCCTTCGCTTTTAATCTCTCTTGCTACCGGTATTCTGGTTACCAAGGCATCGAAGGAAGCAGATTTCGGCGCAATCCTTATCAGTCAGCTTTTCGGACTGCCGAAGGCACTCTATCTGGTAGGTGGAACACTGATCCTTTTAGGAATTGTAACACCACTTCCAATCTATATCTTTGTACCGCTTGGTCTGCTTTTTGTGATCGGCGGAAAGTCGGTGCAGAACAATACAGAGGTTGCGGCGATTGAGGAAGAGGCCGGTGCTGAAGAGGATGCGGCAGAAGAGATAAGAAAGCCGGAAAATGTACGTGCAATTCTTCCGGTTGATCCGATTGAGTTGGAATTTGGTTATGGTATTATCCCACTTGCAGATGTCAATCAGGGTGGAGACCTGTTAGACCGTGTGGTTATGATCCGGCGTCAGATTGCGTTAGAGCTTGGTACGGTTGTACCAATCATCCGTTTGAGAGATAATATCCAGCTGAACCCGAACCAGTATATTATTAAAATCAAGGGAATTCAGGTGACAGAAGGAGAGATCCTTTTTGATCACTATATGGCAATGAATCCGGGCTATGTGGAAGAGGAGATTACAGGTATTCCGACCTTTGAGCCGTCCTTCCATCTGCCGGCGATCTGGATTACGGAAGGTCAGAGAGAGCGCGCGGAGAGTCTTGGCTATACGGTAGTAGATCCACCGTCAATTATTGCAACACATCTGACGGAAGTGATCCGCCAGCATATTGCAGAACTGCTGACCAGACAGGATGTATCGAACCTGATCAGCGATATGAAGGAGAATAATCCTGCACTGGTGGAGGAACTTACACCGAAGTTACTCGGAATCGGAGAGATCCAGAAGGTTTTACAGAATCTTCTGCGTGAGGATATTTCCATCCGTGATCTTTTGACAATTTTTGAGACATTAGCAGATCATGCGGCTACAACACATGATACGGATGTCCTGACGGAGTATGTAAGACAGAGCTTAAAACGTGCAATTTCGAATAAATATTTCCCAGCAAATGAGACGACCAGTGTCGTTACACTGGATCCGAAGGTAGAACAGGATATTATGGGCTCTGTCAAGCAGACAGAACAGGGTGCATATCTGACCTTAGATCCTGAGAAGACAAAAGCAATCATTGCATCGGTGGAAACCGAGATCGCAAAGTTACAGAATATCGGAAAAAATCCGATCATCATTACTTCTCCGATCGTTCGTATGTATTTTAAGAAGCTGACGGAGGATTATTTCAAGGATCTGATCGTTGTATCTTATAACGAAGTGGAATCGAATGTAGAATTACAATCTGTAGGGATGGTGACTGAATAAATGACGATTAATAAATTCCAGGGAAAAACAGAGAACGAAGCAATCGAAAAGGCAAAGAAGGAAATGGGACAGAATGCTGTCATCATGAATGTACGTGAGGTGAAGCCAAAGGGATTCTTCCGTGCATTTAAGAAGTCAACCTTTGAAGTGACGGCTGCCTTAGAAGAAAAGGAACAGGCGCCGAATCCGGTATCTGCCATGACGGCTCCGTTAAAGATGCATGAGAATATCAATTATGCTGCAGATGGGCCGATCAAGATCCCGATTCCGAAGCCGGAAGAGAAGACAGAACTGCCGAAAGCAGAACCGGTGAATCCTTTTAAGCTGCCGTTACCGACACAGAAGCCTTTTATGAATGAAAAAGAAAAGGGAATTGAGGAAAAGCTAGAAAGCTTACAGACTCTGTTAGAAAAGAATTTAAACAGTGACGAGAAGAAGAAAAGCGAAGAGAAAACAGACACGCATTCTGAGGAAAAAAACACGGAACGGCAGCCGGAGCAGTCACAGGCCTTCCGCTGTGTGAAGATGATCTATGATATTTTACTTGAGAATGATGTGAACGAAAAATATGCCAACCAGATTTTAGATGATATGGAAAAGGTGATCCGGAATGGATCAAGCATGGATATGATCCTTTCGAATATTTATCAGAAGATGATCTTAAAGTTCGGCCAGCCACAGACGATTGAATTAGGGGAAGGTCATCCAAAGATCGTATTTTTCATTGGACCGACCGGAGTAGGAAAGACAACGACGATTGCAAAGATCGCATCCAAATATAAGGTGGATCGTGGAAAGAAGGTAGCACTGTTAACCGCAGATACATACCGGATCGCGGCTGCAGAGCAGCTTCGAACCTATGCGAATATCTTAGATACACCGCTTACGATCATCTATTCACCGGATGAGCTGAATACAGCAATTGAGAATGTCAGTGATTATGATCTGGTACTTGTGGATACCGCAGGATTTTCACATAAGAATCTCACACAGCGTGCGGATACGAAGCTTTTAATCGACAGTGTGGATGAGAAGTATGAGAAGGAAGTCTATCTTGTGATCAGCGCAACTACGAAGTATCGTGACCTGCTTGAAATTGCTGATATTTATCATGAGATTGCAGATTACAAGATTATTTTTACAAAGTTAGATGAGACCACGACATATGGAAATATTTTAAATATCCGTCTGTATTCGGGGGCAGAATTGTCCTATGTTACGAATGGACAGAATGTGCCGGATGATATTGAAGTATTTGACATACAAAAGATCGTAAAGAAATTACTGGGAGGAAGAGAATAGATGGATCAGGCACAACAGCTGAGAAATGTAATAAAATTAAAAAATCAAAAAATTACTCCCAAGGCAAGAGTGATTACGATCACAAGCGGAAAAGGCGGCGTTGGTAAGTCGAATGTTGCAGTTAACATGGCCATCCAGCTTCGTAAGATGGGAAAGCGTGTCATTATCTTTGATGCGGATCTTGGACTGGCGAATGTCGAAGTGATGTTCGGTGCGATTCCGGAGTATAATCTGAGTGATCTGATCTATCATGGAAAAAACATCCGTGAGATCATAACGACAGGTCCGATGGATATCGGCTTTATTTCCGGCGGATCCGGAATTATGGGACTGAATAATCTTTCTAAGGACCAGATCGCATATCTGGTACATAATCTTTCGGAGTTAGATGAACTCGCAGATGTAATACTTATAGATACCGGTGCAGGCATTGCAGACAGTGTGCTTGAATTTGTTATTGCAAGTCCGGAAGTGCTGTTAGTTTCCACCCCGGAACCGAGTTCTCTGACGGATTCTTATTCGCTGCTTAAGGCATTGCACCGGAATCCGAATTTTTTAAAAAACGGAACCAAGATCAATGTGATTGCAAACCGTGTGAATTCCGCAGAAGATGGTCAGGCAGTTTTCGATAAGTTAAATACGGTTGTGTCACAGTTTTTAAATGGAAATATCAATTATCTTGGGATGATACCGCAGGATGTTTCCTTAGAGCGTGCGGTCAGACAGCAGAAGACTGTGTCGCTCAGTGCTCCAAGCTCTGCTTCGGCAAAAGCGTTTGAAGTACTTGCGCGGAATCTTATGAATGATACACATGAACCATATGTCATGAAGAAGGGGATTACACAGCTTTTTGCAAATTTTATCAACAGATAGCAGGTGAAGAGGATGATATCAAAAGTAATTGATATAGGTGCTAAAGTAGATATCCGGATCGTCAGTCAGGTGGAGCGTTCTGCTACGACCGGAGAAGAGATACGCGTCTATAAGAGTCAGGTATACGATATTTTCGAGAATGGGGAAATCGAATTGTTGATGCCGACAGAAGGAGGACGGCTTGTGCTGTTGTCACTTGGACTGCGCTATGAGTTTGTTTTTTATACGAAAAACGGACTCTATAAGGCAATCGGACAGGTGAAGGAGCGATATAAGTCAGATAACCGGTATATGGTCCGTATTGAACTGAATACACCGTTAAGCAAGTTCCAGAGACGGCAGTTTTATCGTCTGCAATGTATTCTGGATATGAAATATTTTAAGCTTACGAAGGAATTAGCGGATCTGCCGGATACGGATACGATCATTGAAAGACTGCGGGATAAGGACTTTTTTGAAAAGCAGAAGAAGGCGAACGTCGTGGATATCAGTGGAGGCGGTGTACGTTTTATTTCGGACGAAGAAAATGAAACAGACGATTATGTGCTGATGATTTTTGTGCTAAATGATGGCAGGGAAGAAAAGCAGTATATGATCGTCGGAAGAATTATCAGTTGTGACCGGGTAGAGACTGGAGACAGTTCGAACCGGAAGTATGAAAACCGTGTGGAATTCATGCTGAAGGAGCCTAAGATGCAGGAGGAAATTATCAAATTTATTTTTGCAGAGGAGCGTAGGACGAGAAACAATGATAAATGAGAGGGAAACTAAAAAAAATATTCTGGTAGTTGACGACTCTGCACTTATGAGGAGGGTCATCTGTGATATAATAAACCAAGATGGTACATATCAGGTGGTCGATACTTGCAGAGACGGGTTAGAAGCTTATGAAAAGTTAAAAAAGACACATTATGCAGGTGTTATACTTGACGTGAATATGCCACGTATGGATGGTCTGGAGCTGTTAGAGAAACTTCAGCAGGATGGAATCAGGGAAACTGTTATCATGGTCAGTACCCTGACATCGAAGGATGCGGATACGACCTTACTTGCGATTGAACGTGGGGCGGTTGATTTCGTAACAAAGCCATCGAATATCATTGAGGCAAAGGGTGAGAGCTTTAAGGAACGTCTGATCCGTGTGATCAAGGCAGTTCTTGCAGGTGGAGCCGCAAAAGGTTTCACACCACGCAGACCGGCAGCTCCGAAGAAACCAGCTGGTCCGGTGAGAAGAAAGACATCCGGCGATAAGAAGCTGGTTGCGCTTGCCTGCTCGACCGGAGGACCGAAGGCATTACAGAGTGTGATCCCGATGTTAGCAGCAAACCTCGATGCACCAATGGTACTTGTACAGCATATGCCTGCCGGCTTTACAAAGTCGATGGCAGACCGTCTGAATGAGTTAAGTCATATCCATGTAAAGGAAGCAGAAGACCATGAGGTCCTGCGCAAAGGAACGGTGTACGTTGCACCGGGTGGCAAGCATTTAGAAGTCAGAAAAGCGGCAGATGGTTCCCATTTTGTCAGCTTAAATGATGCACCGGCGATTGGTGGTTTAAAGCCATGTGCAAATGTAATGTATGAATCGTTACGGGAAAGTGGTTATGATGAAATTACCTGCGTCGTACTGACTGGTATGGGCGCGGATGGAACAAAAGGAATCCTTGCACTGCGTGAGAAGGTTCCGGTATACGTGATCTCACAGGATGCAGCAAGCTGTGTCGTGTACGGTATGCCGAAGTCAATCGCAGAGACAGGTGTTGTGGATGAAGTTGTTCCGTTAGACAAAATTGCACAATCTATTATGAAGAATGTGGGGGTAAAGTAAGATGGATGTAAGTCAGTATCTTGAGATTTTTATCGATGAAACAGCAGAACATATACAGAGTTTAAGTGACTGTATCATGGTTCTTGAAAAAGAACCGGAGAATAAGGATACGATCAATGAGATTTTCCGTGCAGCGCACTCGTTAAAGGGTATGGCAGGAACCATGGGCTTTAAGCGTATGCAGCACCTGACACATGATATGGAAAATGTATTCCAGGAAGTCAGAAGTGATAAGGTAAAGGTTACTAGTGATATGATCGACTTGTTATTCCAGTGCTTAGATGCGATTGAAGCATATCTTGATAATATCAAGAGCACTTCCGATGAAGGAACAGAGGATAATGAGGCTCTGATCAATGGACTGAATACATATCTCGCACAGGCTGAGGGCAAGGAGGTGCCGGTGGAAGCACCAAAACCGGCTGCAGAGGAACCGAAGACAGACGGCGGGAAGACGAAGAAATATTTAGAGATTTCATTTACGGATGCAGATAAGAATGCTTTAAAGGAAGCAGAGGATGCAGGAAACAAGCTTTTAGGCATTACGGTATTTATCCAGAAGGAATGTCTGCTAAAGGCTGCAAGAGCATTTCTGGTATTTAAGGCAGCAGAAGAATTCGGACAGATTGTTTTATATAGCCCAAGCTCACAGGATATCGAGGATGAGAAGTTTGAGTATGAATTCAGCTTTTTCCTTGCAACAGAAGCTGAATTAGAGCCGGTATTAAAAGCCATCAAGAGTGTATCTGAGATCGAAGATGCAATCGGTGAACAGTTGAAATATGAACAGATCGTTGCAATCGCTGACAAAGAGGAAGCGGATGAAGCAGCAAAAGAGAGCAAGCCACAGACAGCTGTTACTCCTGCTGCAAAGGCAGCTCCTGAGAAAAAAGAAACCAAGCAGGCACCTGCAAAGGGTGGCAAGCCGGTAAACAAACCAGTAACAAACCGTACGGTTCGTGTAGATATTGAAAAATTAGACGCATTGATGAATCAGGTAAGTGAGCTGATCATTGCAAAGAACAGCCTTGTTTCTATCAGCACAACGGAAGGCGGTAATTTCCAGAACCAGTCCTTCCATGAGCAGATCGAATACTTAGAGAGAATCACAACTAACCTGCATGAGTCTGTTATGAAGGTTCGAATGGTTCCAATCGAAAGTGTTGTAAATAAGTTCCCACGTATGATCCGTGACTTATCCAGAAAGCTGAATAAGAAAATGGAACTGTATATGTCCGGTGAGGATACCGAGTTAGACCGTACCGTAGTTGATCAGATCGGTGATCCACTGCAGCATCTGCTTCGTAACTCTGCTGACCATGGTCTGGAAAATGCAGAGCTTCGTGCAGAGAGAGGAAAGCCGGAAGTTGGTTCGATCAACCTGAACGCATTCCAGGAAGGTAATAACGTTATCATTGAGGTTAGTGATGATGGTAATGGTATTGATACAGAAAAGGTAAAATCAAAAGCAATCGAAAGAGGACTTGTTACTCCGGAGCAGGCAGAAAAGCTCAGCCAGAAGGAGATTATCGACTTCCTGTTTATGCCAAGCTTTTCCATGGCAAAACAGATTACAGATATTTCCGGACGAGGCGTAGGACTCGATGTTGTGAAGTCGAATATCGAAGCCTTAGGTGGAGATGTCGAGGTAAGAAGTAAGCTTGGAGTTGGAACGAAGTTTATCGTACGTCTGCCACTTACTCTTGCAATTATCCAGGCACTGATGGTAGAGATCCGTGATGAAAAGTATGCGATCGCACTGGGATCGATCCAGAATATCGAAGATATTCCGGTAAAGGAGATCCGTTATGTAGAAGCAAAAGAAGTGATCAATTTACGTGGAATGGTAATCCCGTTGATCCGTCTCGACAAGATGTTAGATATCGAGCCGATGGAAGAAGAACCGGAGAGCCTTACCGTTGTCGTTGTAAAGAAGGGAGACAAGTTCGCCGGTCTCGTTGTAGATAACCTGATGGGACAGCAGGAGATCGTTATTAAGTCTCTTGGTAAATACATTAACAATAACAAGCTGATCAGTGGAGCAACGATCTTAGGTGATGGTGAAGTTGCACTGATTCTGGATGTAAATACTTTGATGTAACAGGGGGTGTGCAGATTGGCAGAACAGTTAGAAGTAGTAGAAAACGAAAGAAAACAGTATATTGTTGTAAAAATTGGAAATGAGCAGTACGGAATAGATATCAGTTATGTAGATAATATCGTTCGTATGCAGAAGATCACAAGAGTACCAAAGGCACAGGCATATTTTAAAGGCATTATTAATCTGCGTGGCGAGATCGTCCCGGTAATGAGCATCCGTACAAAGATGGATCTTGAAGATGATGTTTTTACAAATGCAAGCAGAATTATTATTTTAAAAATCGAACAGCAGGGTTCGCTCGGAATTATCGTGGATGAGGTAAAAGAAGTGGTAACACTTGGAACTGCTGAGATCGAAAAAGTAGCAAGCCAGATAAAGGATGGCAAAGAGAGCTTTATCAATGGAATCGGTAAAAACGGAGAGGAACTGATTTCTCTGTTAGATATCCATTCAATTCTTGAAGAAAATGCATAATTTTTGATATAGTGAGGCAGAAAAATCTGCCTCACTATGTTATCTTTATATTGAAATGCCGATATAAAGATGAGGGGAGATACCGATTCACAGGGGGAAAAAATGGCTGGATATAGTTTAGATGATGTAAATAATATGTATGTGGATGTACTCCGCGAGATTGGAAATATCGGTGCAGGAAATGCAACGACCGCGATCGCGAGTATGTTACAGTTAAGAATCAACATGAATGTTCCGAAGGTTTCACTGCTGACTTTTCAGGAACTCGGATCAGCAGTATGCGCAGAGGATGAGGCAATTGTAGGAATCTATTTAGAGGTTCAGGAAGATATCAGCGGAAGCATGATGTTTTTAATGAAGTTAGATTCTGCACATTATTTGGTCAATCGTCTGATGGGAAGAGCAGAGGACTATAATGAAGCGTTTGATGAGATGGATATGTCAGCATTAAAGGAAATCGGAAATATTATTGCGGGTTCTTATCTGAATGCGTTGTCAACCATGACACAGCTTACAATTGCACCATCAGTTCCATATATTGCAATTGATATGGCAGCAGCAATCTTAAGTGTACCGGCGATCCAGTTTGGTCAGTATGGAGACAATGCGTTGTTAATTGAGACAGAATTCGGGGATGATGTGATGATCAATGGTTACTTTATTCTATTGCCGGATCTTGAGTCCTATGACAAGATATTAACATCACTTGGAATTTCCTTATAAGGAGAGTGGCAATGGGAGAAGTAGTTAAGGTCGGAATGGCTGATTTGAATATATGTAAATCCCCGGATGTGATAACAACACTGGGACTGGGTTCCTGTATAGGAATTGCTGTTTATGATTCTGTTACAAAGGTTGGCGGACTGGCACATATTATGCTGCCGGACAGTACAAAGATTAAGAATAATACGAATATTGCAAAGTTTGCAGACACCGGAATCGAAGAACTGATCCGGCGTGTCGTGGCTGCAGGTGCATCCAAGAGCCGTCTGGTGGCTAAGATCGCCGGAGGGGCAAAGATGTTCGAAGTCAGTGGACTTTCTGATGTCGGAAATATTGGCGCAAGAAATGCAGAGGCATCCAAAGCGAAGTTAAAGGAACTTGGAATCCCACTTTTAGCAGAAGACACGGGATTGAATTATGGACGTACCGTAGAGCTTCATTGTGATACCGGAGAGTTCTATATCAAGTCCGTTGGCAAGCCATTAAAAATTATTTAAGATGCAGAGTTAGAGAAAGGCATTGTTGGTTTTATGAAGACAAAACAGATTCCGGCAATCATTATGCTGGTAGCAGGATTTATCACATGTGTGATATCTATTTTTCAGAGATTGGAAGCAGATAGATTTTTAAAGCTGCTGCTCATTGTATTGATCTGTTTTTACATATTGGGCGGTATTGTCAAACTGGTGATCGATAAGAACTTTGCACCACCAGAGGAAGAACAGCCGGATGAAAATGCAGATGCAGATACGGCAACAGAGGAGCAGAACGAAAACGAAGATATAGATTCCACAAAGGAAGAAGCAAAGTAATTTGCATTCGAAGATAATCAGAGTTGGAGGCTTCTATGAAGACGGCAGAGAAAGAAAAATTGTGGGAAGCTTATCAAAGTAAGCCAACACCACAGCTTAGGGAACAGATTATTATCGAATATGCTCCGTTAGTCAAGCTGGTTGCTGGCCGGTTGAGTATGTATCTTGGTTATAATGTTGAATATGAAGATTTGGTCAGTTATGGAATATTTGGACTGATTGATGCGATAGATAAATTCGATACAAAAAAAGAAGTGAAGTTCGAGACATATGCAAGTCTTAGAATTCGGGGGGCAATCTTAGACCAGATCCGGAAAATGGACTGGATACCACGTACGGTACGACAGAAACAGAAGAAGATCGACGCAGCAATCAAAGAGATTGAGATGGAGACCGGACAAACTGCCAGTGATGAAGAGATTGCAGGAAAGTTAGGCGTAACTGAGCAGGAGTATACAGACTGGCAGTCGCAGATGAAGGTCACGGGTGTAGTATCCCTGAATGAATTTGTGGAACAGGGAAGTGAACCGGTGATGGATGCGTCAGCCAATTCACATTTTGCCCAGCCGGAGGAGGTTGTAGCAGAGAGTGAATTAAAGAAAGTGTTAGAACAGTCACTGGATGCACTGACGGAAAAAGAAAAGAAAGTGATCCTTCTTTATTATTATGAGGAACTGACGTTAAAGGAAATCAGCAAGATTCTCGAGGTGTCAGAATCAAGAGTGTCACAGTTACATACGAAGGCACTGATGAAGATGAAGAGTAAAATGGGATCATATATGGGGATACTTACAGATTAACAGGAGAGGTGCATATGGAGCAGGCAAATTCTTATTTTCAGTTAGATTTACGGAATGATGGAACTTATATTAAGATATATCCTGCAAAGGAGAGTGGAAGGGTTCTTTCGATTGCAGAGGTGACCGGATATCTTAGCAGTCACAATTTAAACAGTTATGATATCAAGGAATTAAACCGTCTGCTGTTCTTAGCGAAGGAAAGTGAACTTCGTGTGGGCGACAGCGATGGGATCGAGATCAATGAATCCATGGACATCGGTGTGACACCGGATGGCATGGAAGTAAGATGCAGATTTTATCCGGCAAGTGCTAAGGGCGGCAAAATGGATGCAGAGGAGATCATAAAGGATCTGCAGTTTCGTGAGATCTGTTATGGCATTGATCAGGAAGCGGTGATTGCGTATCTGAAGAGTCCGGTGTATTGTACTGATGTTGTACTTGCAAGAGGAAAGAGTCCACGGGAAGGCAGGGATGCCGAGATCCGGTATTTTTTCCAGACGGATGTGAATCTTAAGCCGAAGCGGAATGAAGATGGTACCGTCGATTACCATGAACTTGGTACGATCAGTCATGTGAAAAAAGGAGATCTGCTTGCGGAGCTGATCAAAGAGGATGCCGGTGACTGCGGTACGAACGTATACGGCCAGGAGATCAGGCCAAAGACAGTCAAGAGCCTCAGACTTTCCTATGCGAATAATATTACAATCTCGGAAGATGGAACCAAGGCATATTCAGATGTCAATGGACATGCAAGTTTAGTCAATGGCAAGATTTTTGTATCTGATATATATGAGGTTCCGGCAGATGTTGACAATTCCATTGGAAATATTGATTATGAGGGAAATGTGCATGTTGTCGGCAATGTGAAGGGTGGATTCCAGATCCGGGCAAAGGGCGATATTGTTGTAGATGGTGTCGTGGAAGATGCTGTGTTAAATGCAGGTGGTCAGATCATCGTACAGCGTGGAATCCATGGAATGACTAAGGGTATTATGTGTGCTTCCGGAAATATTGTCTGCAAGTTTATTGAGAATGCGACCGTTACTGCCGGTGGATATATCGAGACAGAAGCGATCTTACATAGTAAGGTATCCGCTGCAAGTGAAGTACGTGTGGCAGGGAAAAAGGGCTTTATTACAGGTGGCGTGATCCGTGCAGGCAGTGTTGTGGATGCCCTGACGATCGGTTCTGAGATGGGAACACAGACCCATATTGAAGTAGGTGTGGAACCACAGAAGAAAGAGCATTTTTTGGAATTGCAGAAACAGCTGCAGGCAGATACCAAAGAGATTGCACAGGTCAAGCCGATTCTCTTAAATTACAGTGGAAAGATTGCAAAGGGCGAGACACTCACAAAGGAAAAACTTCTTTATATCAAACAGCTTGCAGAGACACTTCAGGCAAAGGAAAAAGAAGTCGCTGCAATACAGGAAGAATATTTTAAGCTTCAGGCTGAGATCATGCAGTCAAATGGAGCCTGCGTCAAGGTGAAAAAGACAATCTATCCGGGTGTTGTGGTGAATATTTCGGATGCAAGCCTGTCCATCCGTGATGAGAGAAGCTTCTGTAAGCTCATTAAGGATCAGGGAGATATTGTAATACAGAACTTATAGAGAAGAAAAGAGGAAATATAAATGTCGATACGGCCAGTGGAATTGAATGGAATGATCCAGCGGACACAGGACGTCAGTACCCTCAAGCAACAGGAGGATGCCAAGCCGGTTGTTGATCAGCAGAATATCCAGAATGAAGTGGTAAAGGCAGAGAACCGTCTTACCAAACAGGTGGTAGAAGCAGATGATACCAGGCAGGAAGAATTCCGTTACGATGCCAGAGAAAAGGGTAGTTCCGAATACCATGGAAATGATGGTAAGGGAAAAAAGAAAAAGAAGCAGGAAGACGGCAAAGTCATTATAAAGGGAGTGGAAAAGGGCTTTGACGTAAAGATATAAGCACAAGGAAACGAGGAAAAAGATGACAGCAGTAGAAGTAGTACTGATTTTGATCGGGCTGGTTTTTATGATCGGCAGTTTTATGGTGACAGAGAAATTATCACCGGATGATATGGAAAAGATCGCAAAGATGAGTGAGACGGAAATCAACGCAGTAGTTGAGAAGAAGATGGCAAATGCATCGGAACGGATTGAAAACCAGATTGATGATGCAGTCGATCATTCCTTAGAAAAAGTAGAACGATCCTTAGAAAAAGAGACTAATGAGAAGATCATGGCGATCAGCGAATATTCCGATACCGTTGTTGAGAATATGAATAAGACACATAATGAGATCATGTTTTTATACAGTATGCTCAATGATAAGCATGAGCAGTTGACGGAACTGTCCACAGAAATATCACGCATGGCAGCCAAGGTAGAAGAAGATCTCGTGCAGGAAGAACAGAAGGAAGCTGAGCTGGTCAGTGAACCGGAGGCAGAGGTGGCAGCAGTCACAGAAACCGTACCGGAGGAAAAAAAAGAGCCGGAAGAAGAACAGTTAAATCACAATGAGCGGATACTTCTGTTATATAAGGAAGGAAAAAGCTGTGTGGAGATCGCAAAAGAATTAGGTCTTGGTCAGGGTGAAGTCAAGCTGGTATTAGATTTGTATAAAGGAGACGAATAACGTGAAGCTGAAGTATTATTTGAGGGGACTTGGAATTGGAATACTGGTATCCACGATTATTCTTACGATCTCTTTTGCAGGAAAGAAAAATGATCTGTCAGATGCTGAAGTGATTGCACGCGCAAAGGAACTTGGCATGGTGATGGAATATGATAAGAAGTCCGATACTATTCCAAAGGGAACAGAGCAGACGGACATACCAGAAGAAACGGAGACGCAGACGAAGGCAGAACCGGATACACAGGAAGTACAAAAGCCGGAAAATACGAAGATACAGACCGAAAAAACGGGTGAGTCTCAGACGGAAAAGACAGAGGAACCGGAGACAGAGGTTCAGACGGAACAGGCAAGTGAACCGGAGACAGAGGCTCAGACCGAAAAGGCCGGTGAGCAGCAGGCAGAAGTGCAGGAACAGAATACACCGGTGGCAGAAGAGCCGAGGGATGCAGAAGAAGCCGCTACACCTCAGGTGAAGGAGTTCGTCGTAGACCGTGGAGCATCCTCGGACAAGGTGTCAGAAAAGCTTTTTAAGGAAGGTCTTGTGGATGATGCGGCAGCATTTAACCGTTATCTGGTAGAGAATCACTACGACAGTTCGATCCAGAACGGAACGTTTCAGATTACGGAGGGTGCATCCTATGAGGAAATCAGCAAAATTTTAACATCCGGACGATAAAAGTGTTGCAACGCGTTTTGGAGTATGATATAATCCAAACGTTGTGAATAAACCTACACATATGCCGATGGTCAGCATGGTGCCGCAAGGTTGTCTGACAGGTGGACGCATATGGAAGAAAAACCAAATGGAGGAAATAAGATGAGCGTTATTTCAATGAAACAGTTATTAGAAGCAGGTGTACATTTCGGACATCAGACAAGAAGATGGAACCCTAAAATGGCTCCATACATCTACACAGAGCGTAATGGTATCTACATCATCGACTTACAGAAATCTGTAGGAAAAGTAGATGAGGCTTACAAGGCAGTAGCAGATATCGCAGCAGAAGGTGGTACAATCCTTTTCGTTGGTACAAAGAAGCAGGCTCAGGATGCTATTAAGACAGAGGCAGAGCGTTGCGGAATGTTCTATGTAAATGAGAGATGGTTAGGCGGAATGCTTACAAACTTCAAGACAATACAGAGCCGTATCGCAAGATTAAAAGCAATCGAGCAGATGGCAGAGGATGGAACATTTGATGTTCTTCCTAAGAAGGAAGTTATCCAGCTGAAAAAAGAGTGGGATAAGTTAGAGAAGAACCTTGGCGGAATCAAGGATATGAAGAAGATCCCGGATGCTATCTTCGTTGTAGATCCTAAGAAGGAAAGAATCTGTGTTCAGGAAGCACATTCCTTAGGAATCAAATTAATCGGTATCGCTGATACAAACTGTGATCCGGAAGAATTAGATTATGTAATCCCGGGTAACGATGATGCAATCAGAGCCGTTAAGTTAATCGTTTCTAAGATGGCTGATGCAGTAATCGAGGCAAATCAGGGAACAGTAGAAGTAGATGAGGCTCCAGCAGAGGACGCTGAATAATTTACACAGATTTAGGACAGACATCGAATGCCTGTCCTAAGTTTTGCAAAAAGAGATTAAATATCGGAGGAAAATGAGATGGCAATTACAGCAGCAATGGTAAAAGAACTGCGTGAATTAACCGGCGCAGGTATGATGGATTGTAAAAAGGCATTAAGCGAGACAGATGGAGATATGGATGCAGCTGTTGAAGCATTAAGAAAAAGCGGTGCAGCTAAGGCTGTAAAGAAACAGAGCAGAATCGCAGCAGAAGGAATCACACGTGTTGCAGCAAATGGTAACACTGCTGTTGTTGTAGAAGTAAACTCAGAGACAGACTTCGTAGCAAAGAACGAAGTTTTCCAGGAGTTCGTACAGAAGGTTGCAGATACAGCACTTGCATCTGACTTAAACGGTGGAGCAAACGGAGAGGACATCGAGGCTCTTCTTGCGATTGACGGATTAAATGATTTACTGGTTGAGAAGACTTCTACAATCGGAGAGAAATTATCTGTTCGTAGATTCAGCAAGATCTCAGGAGATGTTGTTACATCTTACATCCACGGTGGTGGAAGAATCGGTGTTTTAGTTGCCGGAAACGGTGCATCTGATGATGCTGCAAAGGAAGCACTTTCAAACATCGCTATGCAGGTAGCAGCTATGAATCCTCAGTATGTAGCAGAGTCTGATATCTCCGCAGAGGAACTTGACAAGCTCAAAGAGATCACAGTTGACAGTGCATTAAACGATGCTACAACACTTCCAAAGCCAATCCTTAATAAACTGTTAGACAAGGCTTTAGCAGGCGTATGGAGCGAAGAAGATGTTGCTGCATTCAACGAGCACAAGAACAACATGAACTTCGTATGGAACTTCATGTCAGATGCTGCAAAGGCTCAGTTAGCAGAGCTTGCACTTGCTGATAAGGAAGCTATCGTAGCTGAGAAGATGTTTAGTGGATTAGTTCAGGGACGTGTTTCTAAGCAGTTAAAAGAGATCTGCCTTATGGATCAGGTTTACGTTAAGGCTGAAGACGGAAAGCAGACTGTAGAGAAGTACCTTGCTTCTGTAAACAAAGACCTTAAAATCGCAAAGGTTGTTCGTTTCGAAGTTGGTGAAGGTATGGAGAAGAAGAACGAAGACTTCGCAGCAGAAGTTGCAGCTCAGATGAACGCATAATCGAACCAGATTGAGTTGATTTTGAAATGATAATAACCCTTATGAATGGTGGTGACACCGTTTGTAAGGGTTGTTTTATTGGAAAAATAACAGAAACCAATATACATATGCGAAAAAGTCTTTCATCAGTCCGTTTTGTTCTACAAATAAGATAGAAAACATGATAAAATATAAGTAATATATGGGAGAACTTTTGGTTATGCTTACTATTTTTAGGAAGAACACAAAGTATACGTGAAAAATGAAAAATTACAGACTCACGAATACATGAATTTCTTTCGGAAAGGCAGGAATTTATGCAAGATAACATCTGTAAGGAGTCAAGAGGAAAAGGAGTGTTCCGATGCAAATATCTGCTGGCGGTCATGTTTGCTTTATGTGTAGGAATTGTGGTGCCACATCAGGTACAGGCAGAAGAAGCGACATCAGAGAGTGATTTTACCTGGGATGGGAATACCATCACAAAGTACACAGGTACGGATACAACGGTCGTGATACCGGAGCGTGCGACAGCCATAGGAAGACAAGCTCCCATACGGATACTGAGATCCGCGGCAAAAAGACAGCCAACTATGAGAAGGAAGGCTATACGGGAGATATCTACTGCCGTGAATGTGAAGCATTGGTAAAAAAGGGAAGTGTAATCCCAAAGAAGGCCTGTTCCCATGCAGAAACCGAGATCCGGAATAGAAAACAGGCAACCTATGAAAAAACAGGTTATACTGGAGATACCTACTGTGCAGACTGTGGTAAGCTGATCGCAAAGGGAAAAGCAATTCCAAAGCTGGATAAAGAACAGCAGGTGATCTCAGCAAAAAGTTATAAAAAAGTTTATGGCGCAAAAGCATTTCAGCTGAACGCAAAGACATCCGGCACAGGAAGACTGACTTACACAAGCAGTAATAAAAAGGTAGCAACGGTCAATAAAAACGGTGTCGTTAAGATCACCGGAGTAGGAAAAACTACGATTACAATTAAGGCGGCGGCAACAAAGGGAGAGCTTGCTGCAATCAAAAACATTACGGTTACGGTTGTTCCGAAGGCAATCGCAAATGTGAACGTTGTTGCCAAAAAGGCAAAGATGACGGTAAAAGTGCCGGGAGCAAAAGGCGTTACCTATATCGTGCAGTATTCCACGAATAAGAAATTTACATCGGGGGTAAAGAAGGAAAAGGTAAATGGTGCGAAGGCGGTTACAATTACAAAGTTAAAATCAGGGAAGACATATTATGTAAGAGTGATGGTAAAAAAGAATGGACAGTCCTCGTCATGGAGTAAAGCAAAGTCTGTAAAAGTAAAATGGAATTGAACGATAAAAAGAAAAAAACATTACTAATATCAGAAAACAAAACAAAATAACAGAAAAAATACATCAAATAAAATAATATTTTATGATGATATTTTAAAAAAATGTGATACAATAAAAAGAGATTTTATGACCGGGGGTCAGTCCATGGAAGAAAAAGTCAAGACCGGCTTGAAAGAACAAAGAGATAAACGGAAGAGGATCAACCGGATAAAGACCGGAATGATTGCTTCGATATTTGTCTGGATGCTGATTTCAATCATTGTCTGTATCACATTACTTGTAAAAGTACATACCTTAGAAAAGGAGATACAGTCCTTAAGCAGCCGTGCCGTACAGACCAGTCAGGTAGAACCGGCTGCCAATCATGCGGGAAACAGCATATCCTATGATATGATGGATACGGAGAATGAGGCGGATTATGATGAGATGGAGAGTGCGATCAACCCGACAGCCAATATTATGAGTGCGGCGAATCGGGATAATCTTGCATCACCGGGAGATCAGTTGAAGGTGTATCTTACTTTTGATGATGGTCCAAGCAGTAATACATCGAAGATCCTAGAGATCTTAGCAAAACATAATATAAAGGCAACCTTTTTTGTGACAGGAAAGGAAGACGATGAATCGAAGGAATTGTATAAGCGGATCGTTGCAGAGGGACATACGCTTGGCATGCACTGCTATACACATAAGTACAGCGAGATCTATGCGTCCTTAGATTCCTTTGAAAATGATTTTTCGAAGATCCAGAACCTGTTATATGATGTGACGGGTGAGGAATGCATCTATTATCGTTTCCCGGGTGGAAGCAGTAATCATGTCAGCAATACCGATATGAAGGAATGCATATCTTACTTAAACAGCCAGGGCGTTACTTATTTTGACTGGAATGTTTCAAGCGGTGATGCAACATCGCAGGCATATACATCGGATGAACTGGTTGAAAATGTTATGAAGGATGTAGTAAAATATAAGACATCGGTGGTGCTGATGCATGATGCAGAGACGAAGGATGCCACAGTAGAGGCATTAGAGCCGATGATCGAGGCGTTAAATAACCTTGGCGCACAGATTTTACCAATCGATGGTGATACCACTGCAATTCAGCATATTACTGCTGACAGTGTGAAATAAAACACAATGGAGGAGAAAAAATGAGCTTTTTTAAGGATTTTAAGGAAGATTTGTCACAGGCAGCACGTGAGCTGATGCCTGGCGAAGATACGAAGCAGGAGGAATTTGATGACGATTCCGAATTAACCGTAAATACGCTTGAATCGGAATTAGATGTAGAGTCTGAGTTATCAAAGTTAGATGGTCTGTTAGAGAAAGTGTCAAAGGATGTGAAGAGTCCGGAACCTGCAGCACCTGCAGCTACAGCAGCTCCGGAGCAGAATGTGGCACCACAGCCGGCACCGGCAGAGAAAAAAGAGCCGGTTATGAACAAGATTGAAGCTGTTCCGGTAAGACCGGCAGTCGAAAATACGAATAAGACAATAGAAAACCTGAGAAAGGTACAGGAGGATAAAGGAATGAGTGAAGTTAAGACAGCAGCAGAGACATTTGCAAACGTAAATACCATGGATGCAGCACCGGTAATGCCGACATTTGACGAGGCATCGGATGAGGTTGCAGTGATCACAGAAGGAACCAGCATTAAGGGTAATATGGATTCTACCGGTTCTTTAGATATTCGTGGAAAGATCGATGGAAATGTTTCCTGTAATGGCAAGCTTGTCGTTACCGGTACGATCAATGGTAACAGCACATCTTCCGAGTTCTTCGCAGATGCAGCTAAGATCGAAGGAGAGGTTGTAAGCTCCGGAACTGTTAAGATCGGTCTTGGATCTGTCATCATTGGTAACATTACAGCGACATCCGCAGTAATCGCTGGAGCAATCAAGGGTGACATCGATGTACAGGGACCGGTTGTTGTTGATACATCTGCTGTTATCATGGGTAACATCAAGTCACGTTCTGTTCAGATCAACAATGGTGCTGTTATTGAAGGTTTCTGCTCCCAGTGCTATGCAGAGATCGATGTAGAGAGCTTATTTGGTGAAGAGAAGGTAAAATAAGAATGAAGAGAGTATTTTTAAAATTAAGCGGAGAAGCTCTGGCTGGAGAGAAAAAGACAGGCTTTGATGAAGCCACTGTCATGGGTGTCGCAAAGCAGGTAAAAGAGATTGTAGATCAGGGTATTCAGGTAGGTATCGTCATTGGCGGTGGTAACTTCTGGAGAGGACGTACCAGTGAGACGATCGATCGTACCAAGGCTGACCAGATCGGAATGCTTGCAACCATTATGAACTGCATCTATGTTTCTGAGATCTTCCGCTATGTTGGAATGAAGACACAGATCCTGACACCGTTTGAGTGTGGCAGTATGACAAAGCTGTTTTCCAAGGATCGCGCCAATAAGTATTTTGACCGCGGAATGGTTGTATTCTTTGCAGGTGGAACAGGTCATCCGTATTTTTCAACGGATACCGGAATCGTGCTTCGTGCTATTGAGATGGAAGCAGAGGGCATCTATCTTGCAAAAGCCATTGACGGTGTATACGACAGTGATCCAAAGATCAATCCGAACGCGGTTAAGTATGATGAAGTTTCGATTCAGGAAGTTATTGATAAGAAGCTTGCAGTGGTAGATATGACAGCATCCATCATGTGCATGGAGAATAAGATGCCGATGTATGTGTTTGGATTAAATGAAGAGAATAGTATTGTTGATGCCATTAACGGCAAGTTCAATGGTACAAAGGTAACTGTTTAATTTGCGCTTGCGCACAAACTAGATATGCGCAAAAGGCAGCGCAAGAATGGAGATTAATATGGATGAGAGATTAGTTCAGTTTGATGATAAGATGGGGAAGTCTTATGACAATCTGGTAGAGGAACTGACATCAATTCGTGCAGGCCGTGCCAACCCACACATTTTAGATAAGATCCGGGTTGATTATTATGGTACACCAACCGGATTACAGCAGATTGCAAATGTCAATGTACCGGAACCACGTATGATCCAGATCCAGCCATGGGAAGCATCTATGGTAAAAGAGATTGAAAAAGCGATCCTGACATCGGATCTTGGAATCAACCCGAATAATGACGGAAAAGTCATTCGTCTGGTATTTCCGGAGCTGACAGAGGAACGTCGTAAAGAGCTTGCGAAGGATGTAAAGAAAAAGGGAGAAGCATCTAAGGTTGCAATCCGTAATATCCGTCGTGATGCAAATGATACATTCAAGAAGCTTGGTAAATCTTCCGATATTTCTGAGGATGAGATCAAGCAGTTAGAGGATGAGGCACAGAAGATGACAGACAAGTATATCGCTATGATCGACAAAGCGGTAGAAGAGAAGACAAAAGAAGTGCTTACCGTATAAGAATAAGAATCATGGGGACATAGCAGAACTGCCATGTCCTCTTTCGCTGTATGGTCATTTTGACGGAAGGTTAAGAAGGGAGAATCAGACATGAAGATACCACAGCATGTGGCAATAATCTTAGATGGAAACGGACGCTGGGCAAAGAGCAAAGGAATGCCGCGTAATTACGGACATACCATGGGTGCAAAAAATGTTGAAGTCATTCTGCGTGCTGCGGATGAGCTTGGAATCAAGTATGTTACCATGTATGCGTTTTCAACCGAGAACTGGAACCGCCCGCAGTCAGAGGTGGATGCACTGATGAAGCTTTTAAGCAGCTATCTGAAAAACTGTGTAAAGACAGCGAGAAAAAATAATATGCGTGTACGTGTGATCGGGGATATCAGCAGATTAGAGCCGGAGTTTCAGAAGCGGATCAGGGATCTTGAAGAAGAATCTGCAAAAAATACCGGATTAAACTTCCAGATCGCCATTAATTATGGGAGCCGGGATGAAATGATCCGTGCCATGCGCCGGATGGCAGAAGATCGGTTATCACCGGATGAGATTACGGAAGAGCGGTTTGCGTCTTATCTTGATACACACGATATACCGGACCCGGATCTTTTGATCCGTACGAGTGGGGAACAGCGTCTGTCTAATTATCTGATGTGGCAGATGGCATATTCGGAATTTTATTTTACGGATGTTCCATGGCCGGACTTTACACCGGAAGAGTTAAGAAAAGCGGTTGAGGATTATACAGGCAGAGACCGTAGATATGGAAAGATAGAGGTGGACTCATAATGTTTAAGACAAGATTAATAAGTGGAATTGTGTTAGTGATCGTGGCACTGGCACTCATCATTACCGGTGGGAATGTCCTTTTAGCAGGAATCGGAATTGTATCACTGATCGGACTTTTTGAACTTTACCGGATTTTTCAGATCGAGAAAAATGCGGCAGGTATTGTCGGATATCTGGCAGCGGTTATTTTTTATCTGAATCTGAAATGGAACTTTATTCCGGATATGATGATGTTTGTGATCGGACTTTTAGTGGTACTGATGTTTGTTTATGTATTCACATATCCAAAGTATAAGACAGAGCAGATGTTAGCGGCATTCTTTGGTGTCTTTTATGTGGCAGTTATGCTTTCCTATGTATATCAGACGAGAGTGCTGCCGATGGGTGCATACCTTGTATGGCTGATCTTCCTCTGCTCCTGGGGCAGTGATACCTGTGCTTACTGTGTAGGTGTACTGATCGGTAAGCATAAGATGACACCGAAGCTTTCTCCGAAAAAGTCCTGGGAAGGTGCGGTAGGAGGCATCCTTGGAGCTGCACTTTTAACACTGATCTACGGATTTGTATTCCAAAAGGCAATGGATACGACAACCACAGAGATCCTGATTCTGGCTGGCATCAGTGCAGCAGGTGCAGTAATCTCCATGATCGGTGATCTGACCGCATCTGCGATCAAGCGTAATTATGACATTAAGGATTATGGAAAGCTGATACCGGGTCATGGCGGCATCTTAGACCGTTTTGACAGCGTGATCTTTACCGCACCGGTCATCTTTTATCTGGCAAGCAACTGGATCTTATAGATACAGGACGGATGGTATAAAAGAAATCAGGAACACATAGGGTAAAAGGTGAAAAAGAATTTTACATGCAAATTTGCATGCAGAGAGGAATGCAGGATGATCCGTGCATAAATGGGTTTTCATATGAAGAAGATAGCAATTTTAGGATCCACAGGATCAATCGGAACACAAACACTTGATGTCGTAAGAGAACAGGGTGACATCAAGGTGACAGCCATGGCTGCCGGAAGAAATATTACATTATTTGAGAAACAGATCCGTGAGTTTCTGCCAAAGCAGGTTGCGGTATGGGAAGAAGAAACTGCAAGAGAATTGCGTGACCGTATCCGGGATCTGGATGTAAAGGTAGCAAGCGGAATGGAAGGCTTAATAGAAGTAGCGACCGATCCGGATGCTGAGACGTTAGTGACAGCAATTGTCGGAATGCTTGGAATCCGTCCGACGATCGCAGCGATCGAGCAGGGAAAAAACATTGCACTTGCGAATAAAGAGACCCTGGTTACTGCTGGTCATATCATTATGAAGCTGGCAAAGGAAAAGGGTGTAGCAATTCTGCCGGTTGACAGCGAGCACAGTGCGATTTTCCAGTCCTTAAACGGAGAACATGGGAACCGGATCGCGAAGATTCTTTTAACTGCTTCCGGTGGTCCTTTCCGTGGGAAAAAGACAGAAGAATTAAAAAATATCCAGGTAGAGGATGCCTTAAAGCACCCGAACTGGGAGATGGGACGTAAGATCACGATCGATTCCTCGACACTTGTGAATAAGGGCTTAGAGGTCATGGAGGCAAAGTGGCTCTTTGAGGTAGAACCGGAGCAGATCCAGGTCGTTGTACAGCCACAGAGTGTGATCCATTCGATGGTAGAATACGAGGATGGAGCGGTGATCGCACAGCTTGGTACACCGGATATGCGTCTGCCGATCCAGTATGCATTGTATTATCCAATGCGTCGTCCGTTAAGTGGAGACAGGCTTGACTTCTGGAAACTGCACCAGCTGACATTTGAACGCCCGGATACAGAGACATTTCGCGGGCTTGCACTTGCTTATCAGGCATTAAAACAGGGTGGAAATATCCCGACAGCATTTAATGCGGCCAATGAACGGGCAGTCGCATTGTTCTTAGACCGTAAGATTGCATATCTTGAGATTCCGGAGATAATAGAATACTCGATGGAAGAAGCGAAGTATCTTCCGTCTCCATCGGTAGAGGAGATCCTGCAGACGGAGGCTGCCGTCTATGAGAAGATAGCCGGAAGATGGGGATAGACAGCGTTGCCTGACATAGAAAGAAGCAGAGAGGTATGAGAAAATTATGAAGTTTGTAATAGCACTTTTGATCTTTAGTGTGATCATTCTGTTCCATGAGCTGGGACATTTTCTTCTGGCAAAGAAAAACGGAGTAAGGGTCAATGAGTTCTGCCTTGGACTTGGACCGACACTGGTTGGCTTTACGAAGGGGGAGACAAAATACAGCATCAAACTTCTGCCATTTGGTGGTGCCTGTATGATGGAGGGAGAAGATGAGGACAGCCAGTCCGAAGGCTCCTTTAACAGCAAGTCAGTATGGGCAAGAATGGCAGTGGTTGCGGCAGGTCCGGTTTTTAACTTTATCATGGCATATATTTTATCGGTGATCGTGATCGGATGTTCCGGTTATGATGCACCACAGATTACCGGTGTGTCCGAAGGCTATGCAGCCGAAGAGGCAGGCATGCAGGCGGGGGATACGATCGTGCGGATCAATGGAAAGCCGATCCATTTTATGCGTGAGATCAGTATGTACAGTTATTTTCATCCTAATGAGGACTGGGATGTTGTCTATGAACGTGATGGCAAGACTACAGAAGTGGCACTCACCGCAAAGCTCGATGAAGAGACCGGAACGAAGCGGATCGGTATTACCTATGGCAACAGTCCAAGGATTCGTGTGAATGCCTTACAGACCTTAAAATACGCAGTTTATGAGGTGAAGTACTGGATCTGTGTGACTTTTGACAGTCTGCGCTATTTAGTAACCGGCAAGGTCAGTGTGAATGAACTGTCCGGTCCGGTCGGAATCGTGAAGTCGATCGGCGATACCTATGACTATAATAAGTCCATCAGTATCAAGGCAACGGTTATGAGCATGCTTTATATGGCGATTTTACTTTCTGCCAACTTAGGCGTGATGAATCTGCTTCCGATCCCGGCACTTGATGGAGGCCGTCTGGTTTTCTTTATCGTAGAGGCGATCCGTGGAAAGAGAGTGGATCCGGACAAGGAAGGAATGGTTCATTTTATCGGGTTTGCGCTGCTTATGGCACTGATGGTATTCGTAATGTTCAATGATATACGCAAGCTGTTTTAACAGAGAAAGTATCAGGTGAAGTATGGAAAGAAAAAAGACAAGAGAGATACAGATCGGGAATCGTGTGATCGGAGGAAATCATCCGATCCTGATCCAGTCGATGACAAATACAAAGACAGAAGATGTTGCCGCTACCGTAGATCAGATCAGACGGCTTACGGCAGCAGGCTGTGATATCATCCGCGTGGCAGTGCCGACGATGGAGGCAGCAGAAGCAATCACAGAGATCAAAAAGCAGATTGAGATTCCGTTAGTTGCAGACATTCATTTTGACTACCGGTTAGCGATTGCAGCCATGGAGCATGGCGCAGATAAGATCCGTATCAATCCGGGCAATATCGGAAGCGTAGACCGTGTCCGGGCAGTGGTGGATGTAGCAAAGGAACGTAACATCCCAATTCGTGTCGGTGTCAACAGTGGTTCCCTTGAAAAGGATCTGGTGGAAAAATACCATGGAGTGACTGCCGAGGGAATTGTAGAAAGTGCCTTAGATAAGGTTCGTATGATCGAGGACATGGGATACCGGAATCTGGTAATCAGTATCAAGTCCTCAGATGTCATGATGTGTGTGAAAGCACATGAACTGATTGCAGAAAAGACAGATTATCCGTTACATGTCGGAATCACGGAGTCCGGTACGATCATCAGTGGAAATATCAAGTCTTCAATCGGACTTGGACTGATCTTAAGCCGGGGAATCGGAGATACGATCCGTGTTTCTTTAACAGGAGATCCGTTAGAGGAGATCAAGTCCGCAAAGCTGATCCTAAAGACCTTGGGACTGCGTAAGGGCGGCATAGAGGTTGTTTCCTGCCCGACCTGTGGAAGAACAAGGATCGATCTGATCGGACTTGCCAATCAGGTAGAAAATATGGTTGCAGACATTCCGCTGGATATTAAGGTTGCAGTCATGGGCTGTGTGGTAAACGGACCGGGAGAGGCGAAGGAAGCGGACATCGGAATCGCCGGTGGAATCGGAGAAGGACTGATTATCAAGCATGGAGTGGTCGACCGCAAGGTGCCGGAGGATCAGCTTTTAAGTGAACTTCGTAAGGAGTTATTAAATTGGAGTGAGTAATACATGGCAAAACTTTTTTTCGAAGTTTTTCCAACCCTGAAGCTGGGGGGAGAAATACAAAGCCTGATGTCGGAAGTCGAAGTGGAACGTGTTGCTTCGAACCGCGACAGGAATGCGTTACGTGTCTATCTGACAAGTAACCGGTTAATTGAAAAAGCACAGATCCTTTTTATCGAAGGTGAAATTATAAAACAGTTATTCCCGAACAAGGGGATAACTGTTAAAATTATGGAAAAATTTAATCTGTCACAGCAGTATACACCGCAAAAACTGATGGATGTCTATAAGACAAGTATTTTAGAGGAACTGCATAATTACAGTCTGCTTATCTATAATCTCTTCCGGACAGCGAAGATGGAATTTGACAGAGAGGATCATATGATCCTGACCTTAGAGGATACGATCGTGGCACAGAACCGTTCGGATGAACTGATCGATATTTTAGAGAAGATCATCTGCGAACGCTGTGGATTAAAGCTGATGATCGAGCCGGCATACGAGGCACAGGCGGAAAGCCGTCATATCAAAAATGCAGATATCCAGATGCAGCAGGAAATCCATAACATTGTAAGCCGTATTTCGTCCTTAAGTGAGAAGCAGCCGGAGGCAGCTTCTAAGGAAGGGGAAAAGACGAAAAAGCAGCCTGAGGAAGAGAAGAAGCAGAGTATGGCAAAGCAGCCGGAAAAACGGGCAGAGCAGCCATTTAAGCGGGGTGAGAAGTCCTTTGGCAAGCGTGACTTTTATAAGAAGTCAGATAATCCGGATGTGATTTATGGACGAGACTTTGATGATGAGGTTATTCCGATCGAAACGATCATCGGAGAGATGGGAGAAGTCGTAATCCGTGGACAGATCCTTTCCTTAGAGAACCGTGAGATCCGTAATGAAAAGACGATCGTGATCTTATCAATGACAGACTTTACCGATACGATCGTATTAAAGGTCTTTACGAGAAATGAAAATCTGCCGGATCTGATGGCAGGACTCAAAAAGGGAGCATTCATCAAGGTGAAAGGTGTTACAACGATCGACAAGTTTGACAGTGAGCTGACGATCGGTTCGATCGTTGGTATCAAAAAGATCCCGGACTTTACCTCGACACGTATGGATATGAGTCCGGAGAAGCGTGTCGAACTTCATTGTCATACCAAAATGAGTGATATGGATGGTGTGGCAGACATTCAGGAAGTGGTAAAGCGTGCCGCCGCCTGGGGACATAAGGCAATCGCAATCACGGATCATGGTGTGGTACAGGCATTCCCGATTGCAAACCATACTTCCCTGCCGGAAGGACAGAATATTAAGATCATCTATGGCGTGGAGGCATATCTGGTAGATGATTTAAAAGACATCGTGGAGAATTCAAAGAACCAGTCCTTAGATGATTCCTATGTGGTCTTTGATATCGAGACAACGGGATTCAGCCCACTGATCAATAAGATCATTGAGATCGGTGCGGTGAAAGTTGTAGGTGGAAAGATCACAGAACGTTTTTCGACCTTTGTCAATCCAAAGGTGCCGATTCCATTCCATATCGAGAATCTTACCAGTATCAACGATGAGATGGTTATGGATGCGCCAACGATCGAAGAGATCCTGCCGGAATTTATGGAGTTTTCCAAAGGCTGTGTCATGGTAGCACACAATGCAGACTTTGATATGAGCTTTATCAAGTACAACTGTGACAAGCAGGGGATTTCTTACGATTTTACCATTGCAGATACGGTGGCATTAGCCAGAATGCTTCTGCCGAACCTGAACCGTTTTAAGTTGGATACGGTTGCAAAAGCAGTCGGTGTGCCACTTGGCTTTCATCATCGTGCAGTCGATGATGCCGCCTGTACGGCAGACATTTTTGTAAAGTTTATTGAGATGTTAAAAGAGCGTGGCATAGAAGCCTTAGATGGCGTGAATAAAGAGGGCCATGTCACAAAGAGCATGATTATGAAGATGCCGACCTATCATGCGATCATTTTAGCAACGAATGAGATCGGCCGTGTAAATCTGTATCGTCTGATCTCACTGTCGCATCTGGATTATTACCACAAGCGTCCGCGTATTCCAAAAAGTGAGTATCTGAAATATAAGGAAGGTCTGATCATCGGTTCTGCCTGTGAAGCTGGAGAACTGTATCAGGCGATCTTAAACGGCCGGCCGGAGGAAGAGATTGTACGTCTTGTCAAGTTCTATGATTATCTGGAGATACAGCCGCTTGGCAACAATATGTTCATGCTGCAAAGTGAGAAGGCACCGGTATCAACGATCGAGGAGTTACAGGATATCAACCGCCGGATCTGCCGGCTGGGCGAAGACTTCCATAAGCCGGTTGTTGCGACCTGTGATGTCCATTTTCTGGACCCGGAAGATGAGGTATACCGCAGGATCATCCTTGCCGGAAAGGGCTTTAAGGATGCAGATGATCAGGCACCGTTATACCTTCGTACGACGGAAGAGATGATGAAGGAATTTGAATATTTAGGAAGCGACAAGGCACATGAGGTTGTGATCGAGAATCCGAATAAGATCGCAGATATGTGTGAGCGGATCTCTCCGGTAAGACCGGATAAGTGTCCGCCTGTCATCGAGAATTCCGATCAGATGCTGCGTGACATCTGCTATAACAAGGCGCATGAGATGTACGGGGAAGATCTGCCGGAGATCGTATACGAACGACTGGAGCGGGAATTGAATTCTATTATCAGCAATGGATATGCCGTAATGTATATTATCGCTCAGAAGCTGGTATGGAAGTCGAACGAGGATGGTTACCTGGTAGGTTCGAGAGGATCGGTCGGATCTTCTTTTGTCGCAACAATGTCCGGTATTACCGAGGTAAATCCGCTGGCACCACATTACTACTGCGAGAACTGTCACTACAGTGACTTTGATTCGCCTGAGGTGAAAAAATACAGCGGAGCGTCCGGATGTGATATGCCGGATGCATACTGTCCAAACTGTGGCGAGCCGTTAGTGAAAGCAGGATTTGATATTCCGTTTGAAACCTTCCTTGGATTCAAGGGAAACAAAGAGCCGGATATCGATCTGAACTTTTCCGGTGAGTACCAGAGTAAGGCACATAAGTATACCGAGGTTATCTTCGGTGACGGACAGACCTTCCGTGCGGGAACGATCGGTACGCTTGCAGATAAGACCGCATTCGGATATGTAAAAAAATATTACGAAGAACGCGGCATCCATAAAAGGAACTGTGAGATCGACCGTATTGTACAAGGCTGTGTCGGCATTCACAGGACGACCGGACAGCATCCGGGTGGAATTGTCGTACTGCCGGTGGGAGAGGAGATCTATTCCTTTACACCGATCCAGCACCCGGCAAATGATATGACGACCGAGACGGTGACGACACACTTCGAGTACCATTCGATCGACCACAACCTGTTAAAGCTTGATATTCTCGGACACGATGATCCGACAATGATTCGTTTCTTAATGGACTTGACAGGAATCGATGCGCAGAAGATTCCGCTGGATGATAAAGCAGTAATGTCCTTATTCAAAGATACGAGTGCATTGCAGATCACACCGGAGGATATCGGGGGATGTAAGTTAGGCGCGCTTGGTATCCCGGAGTTTGGTACAGACTTCGCTATGCAGATGTTAATTGATGCAGATCCGCAGTCCTTTTCCGATCTGATCCGTATTGCCGGACTATCCCATGGTACAGACGTATGGTTAGGAAATGCCCAGACACTGATCGAAGAGGGCAAGGCAACGATTTCAACCGCGATCTGTACGCGAGATGATATTATGATCTATCTGATCCAGATGGGGCTTGACAGTGAGGAATCTTTCACGATCATGGAATCTGTGCGAAAGGGTAAGGGATTAAAACCGGAGTGGGAAAAAGAGATGCTTGCCCATGGTGTACCGGACTGGTACATCTGGTCCTGTAAGAAGATCAAGTACATGTTCCCGAAGGCACATGCGGCAGCCTACGTTATGATGGCATGGCGTATTGCCTATTGCAAGGTGTTCTACCCACTTGCCTATTATGCAGCGTTTTTCTCCATCCGTGCAACCGGATTCAGCTATGAGCTGATGTGTCAGGGAAAGGAAAAGCTTGCCTATTATATGCGTGACTACGAAAAGCGGAAGGATCAGTTATCCAAAAAAGAGCAGGATACCTATCGTGATATGCGTATCTGTCAGGAAATGTATGCAAGAGGCTATGAGTTTGTACCGATTGACCTTTATAAGGTACAGTCGCAGCGTTTCCAGATCATCAATGGAAAGCTGATGCCATCCCTTAGTACGATCGAAGGATTAGGAGATAAGGCAGCAGATGCAGTCGTAGAGGCTGCAAAGGATGGTCCATTCCTCTCGAAGGATGATTTCCGCCAGCGGACGAAGGTCAGCAAGACCGTCATCGACCTGATGGGAGATCTTGGCATCTTCGGAGATCTGCCGGAATCGAACCAGTTATCGCTCTTTGATTTTGCGTAGGTAGATGCATGATGATATGCAGGTAAGAGGTCAAGAGATAGGTAATATAAGAAATAGATATTTCATTAAGAAAAGACAAAATACACAAATTATGTAGAGCAAACTTTTATTTGCGTTTTTAGCTGCGAGTGAAATCCACTGCTTACGAAAACCACAAGTGAAGCCATTGCTGAACTTGTATGGTTGTAGTTAGCAGTTAGTTCACGAGAGCGTTGCAAATGTTTGCGGAACATATTTGTGCATTTTGTCGTTCAGAAGAAAAGTGATATCTTATCATCTATCTATGTGTGTAAATGTATATATAAAAAATTGGTAATGCATCTTTCAAACACATGTCCAATCAGAGCTACACAATGTTGAAAGTTAAGCCAGAGCATTAGCACGCTCTAAGGCATCATCGATGCAGGAGCAGAAGTTTTCTTCACCGATCAGATGATCAAAGCCTGCTTTATGGATCGCATGCATTGGCTGTTCATTTACATGAGAGAGGATCAGCGTAATGTGATGCTTCTCACACTTGTGGTAGAGCTTTCGCAGGTTATTTACCGCGGTTGCATCCAGTGCAGGCACACCACGCATACGAAGGATGATGCAGTTGATCTTCTCGTCCGTGGAGATCTCCATGATCTTATCTGCTGCACCGAAAAACATTGGTCCGATGATCTCGTAGACCAGAGTATTTGCCGGAACAGATTTTAAGTGCGTGCCATCCGGATCGTCATCTTCCTCATCATCGACGTATTTCCAGCCATTGATATTTGTAACTTCGCTCATACGCTTTAAGAACAGGAAAGCGGCAAGTACGAGTCCAAACTCGATTGCAACAACAAGATCAAAAGCAACGGTCAGACAGAAGGTGACAAGTAAGACAATGATATCACTCTTTGGAGCTGTTTTTACCAGATCTATGAAGTTGCGCCATTCACTCATATTATAAGCTACCGTAAACAGGATCGCTGCAATGGCAGGCATCGGGATCAGTGCCGCATATGGCATTAAGACCACAAGGATCAAAAGCAGGGTAACTGCGTGAACCATTCCGGCGATCGGAGTACGTCCACCGTTTTTTACATTGGCAGCAGTTCTTGCAATTGCGCCGGTCGCAGGGATGCCACCGAAGAGCCCGGAACAGACATTGCCGGCACCTTGTGCGATCAGTTCCATGTTCGAACGGTGCTTGCTTCCGGTCATACCATCGGATACGACACAGGAGAGAAGTGATTCGATGGCGGCAAGAACCGCGATCGTGATCGCATTCGAGAATTCATCCTCGATCGCAGTGATCGTGATGTGTGGCAGATGCAGGGCAGGAAGCTTGTTCGAGATCTCATAGAGACTGCCGATCGTATTGACATTCAGATGTCCAAGCTTAACCACAGCGGCGGCAACGATAACAGCGATCAGAGATCCCGGGATCTTCTGGTTGATTTTCGGCCAGATGATCAGGATCGCTAAAGAGAGCAGCCCGACAAGCAGTGCCTGATAATTGATCGTTTGGATACAGCGGATAACTTCCAGAAACTTACCGGCAGTATCGATCGGGGCATTTTGAAAGGTCAGTCCGAGAAAGTCCTTTAACTGTCCGATGATCAGCGTAACGGCAATACCTGCGGTAAATCCGGTAGTAATCGTATATGGGATGAATTTAATCAGGTTACCGAACCGGCATAAGCCCATGGCGATCAGAAAGATTCCTGCCATAATGGTAGCGATAACAAGTCCGTCGAAACCGTCGCGTGCAACAATCCCTGCAACGATGGTGGCAAAGGCTGCTGTCGGACCGGAGATCTGTACCCGGCTGCCACCGAGAAAAGAAATGACAAATCCGGCAATGATCGCGGTATAAAGACCCTTTTCCGGGGTGACACCGGATGCTAATGCAAGTGCGATCGAAAGTGGTAAGGCAATAATAGCGACAATGATACCTGCAACGATATCCTTCACAAGCTGTTCCTTTGTATAGTTTTTCATCACAGAAAACAGCTTCGGTTTTAATTTTTCCATAATCTAAGCTCCAATTCTTCTTTTGAATCATAAAATGAATCATAAAATTTGCGCCTGACAAAGCAGACGCAAGTTCTATGATAATCCTTCCCGGTATGAAATTCAAGAAAAAATAAAAAAAGTATAAAGAAAATAAAAAATATATAAAAAGGAACTTAGGCAGTTTCCTGCTTTTTCATGCGGTATGCAAGGAAGCACATGGTAAGGATCAGGGTAATAAGACCGCAGATCAGACCAATATATCCGTTCTGGCAAAGACCTGCGGCAGCAAAGCCGACCAGACAGTTTGCCGCAACGATCAGTGCATACGGGATCTGCGTGGAAACATGATCGATATGCTTACACTGTGCGCCGGCAGATGCCAGGATCGTCGTATCGGAGATCGGAGAAATATGATCGCCGCAGACTGCACCGGAAAGAATGGCTGCAACGCTGACAACGAGCATGGAGTTTTCCGTACCAAAGATCGCAATTGCGATCGGGATCAGGATACCGAAGGTGCCCCAGGAAGTACCGGTTGCAAAGGCAAGCCCAAGTGCAATCAGGAAGAATACAAACGGAAGGATGACACCCACGAGTCCGCTTCCATTTACCACGGTACTTACGAATCCACCGATATTTAAGTCTTCGTCACTACAGATGCCGGAGAGTGTCCATGCAAGACATAAGATCATGATCGCCGGGGTCATGGCTTTAAATCCCTGCACCAGACTTTCACAGCATTCTGTGAAGTTGATCACCTTTCTTGGAAGATATAAAAGGAAGGTGAACAGGATCGTGAAGAAGGAACCAAGCACGAGACTTCTCGCGCTCGAACAGTCGGCAAATGCATCACGGATCGATGCACCGTCAAAGAAGCCTCCGGTATAGAGCATAAAGCCGATGCAGGATGCGATCAGTACGAAGATCGGAAGCAGCAGGTCTAATACCTTGCCATGACCGACGACCTTAAGCTCGTCTGCGGTATGGACATCTGCATCGATGGTTGCGGTTTTTTCGTATTTTTTCATTTTCGAAAAGTCCTTATCCATTACGATCATAAAAATGATAAAGATCAGTGTAAAGATCGCATATAGATTAAACGGAATCGTCTGGGTAAAAAGTGATAATCCATCGATCGAACTTCCTTTTGGCAGGGAAGAACCGACAGCAGCAGCCCAGCTTGAGATCGGAGCAATGATGCAGACCGGTGCAGCAGTGGCATCGATGATGTAGGCAAGCTTTGCCCTTGACACCTTATACTTGTCAGTGACCGGACGCATAACGGTTCCGACAGTCAGACAGTTGAAGTAATCGTCGACAAAGATCAAAACACCGAGAAGACTGGTAGCGGCAAGTGCGCCCCGGCGGGAACGGATACTTTTTGCAGCCCAGTTTCCATAAGCTCTGGATGCACCGGACTTTGTGATCAGTGCGACTAAGATACCAAGCAGTACTAAAAAAATCAGAATGTCTGCATTTCCACCGATTTTTGCACCCATGATCGTAAATGTCGTATCTACAGCACCGACCGGTGAAAATCCGGTATACAGCAGTGCACCCGATAAGATACCGACCATCAGGGAAACATAGACTTCTTTGGTGATCAATGCCAGGACAATGGCAATGACCGGGGGCAGTAAAGCCCAGACAGTAGCTGTCATAATAAAAACCTCCATATCATATGTAATCTGAAAGTATTGTACAATAGGTATCTTTTAATCACAATAGATAATTAAAAAAAGGGATTGGAAATACCTGCAAAAGGTGATTATAATATTAGGTAGATAAACCAAAGGAGAGCAGAGACATGTATGATGAACTGACCAAAAAAGATATTGAAAAGATCGAACAGGAGATCGAATACCGGAAGCTGGTTGTCCGCAAGGAAGCGATCGAAGCGGTAAAGGAAGCCCGCGCCCATGGTGACCTGAGTGAGAATTTTGAGTATCATGCAGCGAAAAAAGAAAAAAACAGCAATGAGAGCCGTATCCGTTATTTAGAGCGTATGATTAAGACCGCAGTGATCGTGGATGATACTTCAAAGGAAGATGAAGTCGGACTGAACAATACCGTAGAAGTATATTTCGAAGAGGAAGATGAGACAGAGACCTATAAGCTTGTGACGACGGTGCGGGGCAATTCCTTAGAGGGAAGGATCAGTATTGAATCCCCACTTGGTAAGGCACTTTTCGGACATAAGGCCGGAGACCGGGTCAAGGTAGAGGTCAATGATTCTTATAGCTATTATGTGACAATCCGGCGGATTGAAAACACCGGAGATGATGGCACAGATCAGTTAAGAAAATATTGAGAAAAAGAGGCTTTGAACTTGCAAAAATACACGAAAACAGGTTGTCTGGTGGCGAAAATGGGAATATAATAAAGGTATATAAGGTATATAATTGATTGATAGAAAAATCAGGAGTGACAAGATGATGAATCAATTAGTTTTTACCAACGAAAAATGTATTGGATGTAACCGTTGTATTTCAGCCTGCCCGATCCTGATGGCAAATCATGCGAAAAAGAATGGCACTTCTTCCAAGATTATGGTCGATGGAGAACAGTGTATTGCCTGTGGCGCATGCTTCGATGCCTGCGAGCATCATGCAAGGGAGTATTCGGATGATACCGAGCAGTTTTTTGCAGATCTGAAAAAGGGAGAGAAGATCAGTATCCTTCTTGCACCGGCATTTCTTGCCAACTATCCGAAGGAGTACAAGCGTGTGCTTGGTGGCCTGAAACAGGCAGGTGTGAACCATATGATCAGTGTCAGCTTTGGCGCAGATATTACAACCTGGGGATATATCAGGTATATTACCGAGCATTCCTTCACCGGTGGCATTTCCCAGCCATGTCCGGCAGTTGTAAATTATATTGAACATTATACCCCTGAACTTTTACCGAAGCTGATGCCGGTACATTCCCCGCTTCTATGTACGGCAATCTATGCGAAAAAGTATATGGGTATTACAGACAAGCTTGCGTTTATCAGTCCGTGTATAGCGAAAAAGGCAGAGATCGATGATCCGAACACAAAGGGATATGTTTCCTACAATGTGACCTTTGATAAGCTGATGCAGTATGTAAGGGAGCATCATATCAGTGGTGCGGACTGTAGTGATGAGATCGAATATGGCTTAGGTTCGATCTATCCGATGCCGGGTGGATTAAAGGAGAATGTCTACTGGTTCTGTGGGGAAGATGTCTTTATCCGCCAGATGGAAGGCGAGAAGCATATGTATCACTTCCTTGAGGATTATAAGAAGCGTGTAAGTAGTGGAGAAGAGCTTCCATTTATGGTCGATGCCTTAAACTGTTCCGGTGGCTGTATTTACGGAACCGGGATCGAGGAAGAAAAGGCGGCTTCAGAGGATACTTACTACGAATTGCAGCGTATCCGTAAACGCAGTAAGAGGAATGGAAAGCATCATCCGTTTGGGCGTAAGCTGACACCGGCACAGCGGCTGAAGAACTTGAACAGACAGTTTGCCAAGCTGGATCTAAACGACTTTATCCGTGAGTATACGGATAAGTCTGTATCCGTGCATATCAGTGATCCGAATGAACAGGAATTATCTGCGATCTACGCATCTATGAATAAGACAACAACTGCATCACAGCACATCGACTGTGGTGCATGTGGATACAATTCCTGTAAAGAGATGGCGGTTGCAATACATAACGGAACGAATTATCCAGAATCCTGCATTCACTATGTCAAAGAGATTGCAGTGGAAGAACGGCAGCAGGCATTGGCAGCAAATGATGAAATCAAGCTGGTACAGCAGGCAGCAGAGGAGAAGAATCAGACCATCCAGCGTGTGATCAGCGAAGTAAATGAGGACTTCGAGAACTTTGATCTGTCGGTCAATCAGATGGCAGCCGGTAATGCCGGTAATGCACAGGAGAGTACGGCGATCAGCAACAGTATGTTAGAGGTATCGAAGTTCTGTACCAAGCTTAAGGTATCATTTGATGCGATTACGGCATTGTTAGACAAGCTTGAACAGAATAACAATGATATTACGAGCATTGCGAGCCAGACGAATCTGTTATCCCTGAATGCTTCGATCGAGGCAGCGCGTGCCGGAGAAGCAGGTAAGGGATTTGCAGTTGTTGCAGAAGAGATCAAGAATCTGTCCGATTCCAGTAAGAATACAGCCATCGACAGTAATGAGAATAAGGTGGAGATCAGTAAGGCAATGGAATCGATCATTTCGGAAGCAGATCATCTGATCCAGATCATTGACGAAGTGAATGAACGTATCACGAATCTGGCTGCCAGCACGGAAGAGATTGCAGCTTCTACGGATATGTTAAAAGATGTTTCCGGTGATCTGAAGGAGAAGATGAACGGTCTTGGCAGATTAGATGCATAGCAGACAGGAGGCAGAGAAAGTCATGCGTCAGGGAGAAGTGACATTTACCTATTCCGGTATTTTAAGCCGTGATGGGAAAAAAGTCATTCATGTCCGGTTTGAGCGGGAAGGTCAGGACGGGAAGGATTACGCAGAAGGCGTATTACCTTCCTGTCAGATCGAACGGTCGAAGGGCTTTACCCCAAACGAACTCGAACAGATGACGGCGTATCTACAGCGGGAGAAGGAACATATTATTCAGGATGCAAAGAAGCTGAATAACATTAAGAACTGGTTTTAAGGTTTTAACAGGAGATGCAACATGATATATACAGTGACCTTTAATCCATCCTTGGATTATAATGTAGAGGTAGATGATTTTACGACAGGATGTATAAACCGTACGAAGAAGGAACATATGATTGCCGGTGGTAAGGGAATCAATGTATCGGTGGTTTTACAGAATCTTGGCCATACCAGTACGGCACTTGGCTTTGTGGCGGGCTTTACCGGTGATCAGATCTGTCATCTGTTGGAGGAACAGGGAATCCGGACAGATTTTATCCGGTTAGATCAGGGATGTTCACGGATCAATGTGAAGCTGCATTCCGATACAGAGACAGAGATCAACGGACAGGGACCGGGGATCGGGGCAGACAGCCTGAAGCTTTTATACAAAAAGCTTGACAGACTTCAGGAAGGAGATGTCCTAGTCCTTGCCGGAAGTATTCCGCCATCACTTCCTGAGACGATCTACCGGGATATTATGGAATATCTGGCTGCAAGGCAGGTGAAGATCGTGGTGGACGCTACAAATGAACTGCTTTTGAATGTACTGCCGCTACATCCATTCCTGATCAAGCCGAATCACCATGAATTAGGTGAGATCTTTCAGACGAAGATCAAAGGAAAGCAGGACGTGGTCACCTATGCGAAAAAGCTGCAGGAGCGTGGTGCTGTTAATGTTTTAGTCTCGATGGCAGGCGACGGGGCAGTGCTGCTTGCAGAAGATGGCAGGGTATATGAGAGTGCGGCACCGGATGGAATTGTGCGTAATCCGGTGGGCGCAGGAGATTCCATGGTTGCAGGATTTGTAGCAGGCTATCAGGAGAGCGGAGATTATAAAAAGGCATTGGTGAAAGGACTCTGTGCGGGCAGTGCCAGTGCATTTTCCGATGACCTGGCAACTGCGGATGCGGTCGAAGCGTTACTTTCGCAGTTATCCGTGGGATAGGGAGTCCGTACAGACGCTGCAGAGTCAGAGAAGCCGGCTTTTATTATGTAATTGGAAATTTATCTTATTGCATGAAAATAGAGAAAAGAGAAGGAATAACAGGAGATAACAGGGCAATGATAAGAAAACATCTTACATTTACCGGACAGGTACAGGGAGTAGGATTCCGGTATCGTGCACACAGCATCGCAAATGAATTAGGACTGACTGGTTATGTCCGCAATGAATATAACGGAACGGTAGAAGCAGAGGTACAGGGAACTTCGGAAGCAATCGCAGAATATATCAGAAGACTTCAGAATGCAAGCTATATCCGCATCGAATATATTGCAGAATATGACATGCCGTTACAGGAGGAAACATGTTACCGGATTCGTTAGAATCCGGTTTTTTGTACAAACAGAGATTGAAACTTCTGGAAAAACATGATAAGATGGGACTTGGCTGTCTGGTATGACCACATGATTTTTTGAGGGGAATAATCATTCAGAAAATGGCGCAGACAGTAATAATCTATAAGGAGGAAAGTATATGTTTACTTTTCAGTCTGTGGACGGTACAGCAGGACTTTCAGCAGCCGCAAACGGTTTTTCCACCATTACGGTTCTGTTGATCTGGGTTGCAGTATTTTCGTCCCTCGTTATTTTAAATGAAGTTTCAAGAAGATGGAAATGGAGTGGATTCTTTTTCTGGTTCATCCTTCCGGTGATCGGTACGGTAGCATGGTTTACCGTATTAAAGGGTGTTGCATACACCGACTGGTTCCATCTGGCAAAGTATTATTCTTCCACCGCCGGATGTATCTTCTTCTGGTGTTTCCGCTATGTCAAGGGAACCAGAAAAGATGGCACTGCCTGGGAACTGAAGAATAATAAGTTTTTCATGTTATTGATCCCGGCAATCCTTGCAATCAACATTTTTGAGGCATGTTCAAGAGATTTCCAGGTCGCAGCACAGTACTGGGGCAGAATCGGGGAACTTTCCGATGAAGCGGGAATGTTTGTACATGGCGGACCTTGGAATATCATGAATGGTATCGCAGGTATCTTAAATGCCGTAACAATCGTAGGATGGTTCGGTGTCTGTGTCCGTGGAACAAAGGGCAAGGACAAGAGCCGTGATATGATCTGGCCGGATATGATGTGGTTCTGGATCGTTGCTTATGATCTGTGGAACTTCGCATATACCTATAACTGTCTGCCATCCCATGCATGGTACTGCGGATTTGCATTACTGCTTGCACCGACACTTGCAGCTTTCTTCATCAACAAGGGTGCATGGTTGGAAAACAGAGCACGTACCTTATCCATCTGGTGCTTCTTTGCACAGTGCTGGCCGGCATTCCAGGACGAAGTAGTCGTAGTAAACTCCACCTACAACCCGGTGATCTATAATATTGTAAGTGCACTTGCGCTGACTGCAAATGTGGCAGTCTTCGTATTCATGATCTATAAATCTGTGAAGCGTAAGATGAATCCATGGACAAACAGCATCTACGATGATATGGAAGGTTTTCAAAAGATCGCAGCGCAGAGAGAAGCGTAAAAAATATCCCCCCAGGTGGCTTGTGGACAGATCAGAACTGTATTAGAATATGCGAAAAAGCAAAAGGAGATCAAGCATGCATATACCAGATAATTATTTAAGTCCGGCCACCTGTGCAGTTCTGACAACCGCCATGGTTCCGGTCTGGGCAAGAGCAGTAAAAAAAGTAAAGACCGAGATCACAAAAGAGAAGATGCCGCTATTAGGTGTCGGAGCAGCCTTTTCCTTTTTGGGGATGATGTTTAATCTGCCGCTGCCGGGAGGTACGACAGGACATGCCGTAGGAGGAACACTGATCGCATTGATGCTTGGACCGAATGCAGCCTGCATCGCGGTGTCAATCGCACTTTTCGTACAGGCACTTTTATTCGGGGACGGAGGTATTCTGGCGTTTGGAGCAAACTGCTTTAATATGGCATTTGTACTGCCGTATCTGGGTTATGGAATCTATCAGTTACTTGCCGGGCATACGAAAAGCGAAAAGGGAAAGCTTGTTGCCGCAGGGATCGGCGCATATGCCGGAATCAATGCAGCAGCACTGTGTGCCGCAGTAGAATTTGGCATCCAGCCGCTTATTTATACGGATGCATCCGGTCAGGCATTGTATTGTCCGTATCCATTGTCTGTTTCCGTTCCGGCGATGATGATCGGACATCTGACGATCGCAGGACTTGCAGAAGTGATCTTTACGGTTGCAGTCTATTCCTTTGTAAAAAAGACTTCACCGGGAATGCTCTATCAGCAGAGGGAAACGAAGGTACGTCCGGTCTGGATTCTGTTACTTTTACTTATTGTGGCTGTCCCGCTTGGACTGCTTGCAACCGGAACGGCCTGGGGTGAATGGGGTGCAGATGAGATCGCACAGATCGTTACCGGCGGAAAAGCACTTGGTTATACACCGGATCAGTTAGCAAATGGATTTTCCTTTGATGCATTGTTCCCGGACTATACGATCGGAAACATGCCGGAATGGATCGGTTATATCTTATCCGCAGTTGCAGGAGTTGCAGTAGTTGTGATAATATTCAAGGTAGCCGCTTCCTTTATGAAGAATACGGACAAATACGATCAGCAGGATGTATCCTGCAAACAGTAAGAAATGGGTTATGTAACATGCAGCAGGAAGAAAAAGAATGCGGGCAGATCCCGGAATGGCTGCTTCGGGAAGAGGATTATACGCCGGTAACGGAACGTGATTCTTTTCTCGAAAAAACCATGCGGGCTATTTTATCAGTGCTTGCGAGAATGAAAGCAGAAAAAGAATATATCGGAAAAAGTAAAACAGCACCGGCGCTTCGTATAGCAGGTGCTGTATTTGTGATTGTGCTATTGTCACTATCGAAGAATTTGGCATTTGCAGGTCTGGTGTTTGTCCTTCTGATAGTGCGGCTGGCATTTTGCAGCGGCAGACAGATCAAAAGTGTTATAAAAGGTGCCCTGGGTGCCGTACTCATTTCCGCATTGATTCTTGCACCGGCAGCCATCCTTGGACATCCGCATACCTTTGTCTATATTACCTTAAAGGTGTTCTTAAGTGTTACGCTGCTTGGCATCTTGTCAAACACATTACCGTGGAATCAGATCACAAGCGGATTAAAGTGGTTTCATCTGCCGGATATTTTTATTTTTACACTCGATCTGACCATGCATTATATCATGCAGTTGGGGGAGATCTGTTGTCAGATGCTTTTCGCATTGCGGACACGTACGATCGGAAAAAGTCCGAAGAAGGCAGGTGCATTAACCGGAATTCTTGGTGTGACCTTTTTAAAGTCTAAGGAGTTGTCACAGGAAACCTATGATGCCATGGTGTGCAGGGGTTTTGACGGAACTTATCCGCTGCGGAACAGGAAGACGTTCCCGGCAGCCAATATCGGTTATGGGACAGGTCTTATGGTAATTGCTGTTTTATTTTTCTATCTGGAGCATGTATCAGCCGGGTGACGGCTCAATCAATCTCAGATAAAGCAGTAGAAAGGACAGGCGTAATTATGATACAGATGCAGGATATCTGCTTTTCTTATGAGGATGCAGTTGTGCTTTCTCATTTTCATATGGAGATTAAAGAAGGGGAGACTGTGATCCTAAAGGGACCAAACGGGTGTGGAAAATCGACCGTGTTAAAGCTGATGAACGGCCTGATCTTCCCGGAACTTGGGACATATCTGTTTGACGGACAGGCGGTCACAAAAAAGACCATGGAGGATGCGGCATTTTCAAGGGATTTTCACCGGAAGATCGGTTATCTGTTCCAGAATGCAGACAGCCAGCTTTTCCATAACAGCGTAGAAGATGAGATTGCGTTTGCGTTAGTCCAGATGGGAAAGGAAGAGGCAGAAATTGATAAACGGGTAGAAGATATGCTGACACTGTTAGATATCGCAAAGCTCAGACAGCGTGCACCGTATCATTTAAGCAGTGGAGAAAAGAAAAAGGTAGCACTGGCAAGTATCCTTGTGGCAAATCCGCGGGTGATCATCTTAGATGAGCCGATCAGCGGTTTAGACCGCAGCGCGCAGGAGTGGATGCTGGACTTTTTTGCACAAATGAAACAGGCAGGGAAAACGATCGTGATCGCGACGCATAACGAAGAACTTGCAAGGCGCCTTGGAGACCGGGAAATCATATTTGAAAGTTGATGTATTTTAATGTGTATAACGAAGCAAACCGGTAGGAAAAAATAAAAAAGTTAAAAATAGGTGGTTGACACTGTCACTTCACTGTGCTAAACTGACACCAACTTAAGAAAAGAATATATAAAATCTTAGAGCAAAAGTAGTACACCTTATGATTCTTCACAGAGAGCCGGTGGTGGTGGAAACCGGTAAGATAGTTTGGATGGAATGGATTTGTTAGATGCGAAGTGAATGATAGTAGCGGATGCCGTGACCTCACGTTACAGGGGACAGATATCGGATCTTAGATAGAAGATAATCGAAGATTCTGTATCGAAAGAGCTTATACTGAATTGGTGGCAGATATTTCCGATTTTTGGAAGTATCTGCCTTTGTTGTTAAAGGGCAGCAGAACCCGATCCGGGATAAGGAATAAGGGTGGCACCACGAGAGAATCGTCCCTGGGATCGTAATTACGATCTCAGGGGCGATTTTTGTGTAAGCGGAGAAAATCAATCCTAGGAGGAATTAGCGTAAGAGAATTTATAAACAGCGACAGAATACAGGATCAAGGGAGGACAATATGAAACGAATTCGCAGAGTATACAAGAAAACAGTCAGCATTGTAAATGAGACTTCGATCGGTATGTATCAGAATCTGGTCGGAGATCGGGTCGGATTTTTATTAGAGAGTTATGATAAGAATTATGACCGTTATACCTTTTTTGGAGCAGACCCGGAAGAGATCATTACCTCAGAGGGAAATGCATTAGTCATCCGTAAGGCAGACGGAAGTGTGGAAAGACAGCAGGGCAATCCGTTAGAGCTGTTAAAAAAATACTACAGTGAGTTTGAGATCCGCAAGGACAATGATGAATTGAACTTTACCGGAGGTCTTGTCGGAAATCTTGGTTATGATTTTGTACGGTATTCCGAAGAATTACCGGATGAGAATCCGGATGAGATCGGAATCGAGACGATCCAGATGATGTTGATGACACATTTTATTGTAGTGGATCATGTGGCAGAGACCCTGACCGGAATCGTGCTTGGCGAAGATACCCCGGAAGGAAAGGAAACAGCCTTAGACGAAATCGATGCGATGATCGCAAAGGCAAGAGAAAAAAGCGAAGTGATATGCGCATCCTTTTGTCATGACGGAAGGATCATTCATAAGTCGGACAGCTTAGAAGAATACAGCAAAAAGGTGGAAAAGATCAAGGAGTATATCAGGGAAGGACATATTTTCCAGACCGTGCTTTCCCAGAGATGGACGATCGAGACCGGACAGAACGGCTTTGAGCTTTATAAGGAATTAAGGGAACTGAACCCTTCCCCATATCTGTATTACTTCAATTACGGCGACTTTGAGGTAATCGGAAGCTCACCGGAGATGATCGTAAAGCAGCAGGGCAGCAAGGTCTATACCTGTCCGATCGCAGGAACTAGACCAAGAGGAAAAAATGAGCAGGAAGATGAAGCGTTACGGCAGGAGCTGTTAGCAGATGAAAAGGAACGTGCGGAACATGTCATGTTAGTCGATCTTGCCAGAAATGATATGGGAAGGATTGCTGAGTTTGGAACCGTGAAGGTGACACAGTTTATGGATGTACAGAATTACTCCCATGTCATGCATATCGTATCGATGGTAGAAGGAAGAAAAAAAGGAGAATATCATCCGCTGGATCTCGTATCATCCTTCCTTCCGGCAGGAACCTTAAGCGGAGCTCCGAAGATCCGTGCAATGGAGATCATTGATGAGTTAGAAACCGTACGCAGAGGACTTTATGGTGGCGCAACCGGATATATTGATTTTTCCGGTGATATGGACTTTTGTATTACGATCCGTACGATGGTGAAAAAAGGAAAGAACGTATACTTACAGGCAGGAGCAGGAATTGTGGCGGATTCCGTACCGGAAAAGGAATATCAGGAATGCTGCAATAAGGTCATGGCACTTGCAAAGACATTGGTAGAGGAGGAACACTTATGATACTTTTGATTGATAACTATGATTCATTTACTTATAACCTGTATCAGTATTTTGGAATCTTTGCCGATGAGATTAAGGTTGTGCGGAACGATAAGATCACGATCGATGAGATCCGCGCGATGCAGCCGGAGAAGATCGTTTTATCTCCGGGACCAAAGAGCCCGAAGGAAGCAGGCATCTGTATGGATGTGGTAAAAGAGTTTTACGATAAGATCCCGATCCTTGGTATCTGCTTAGGACATCAGTGCATTGGTGAGGCACTTGGCGGAACCGTATCTTATGCAAAGGAATTGTTTCATGGCAAGCAGTCCGAGATCACGCATGATGGAAGCAGTATTTTTGAAGGCATTGATTCACCGGTAAAGGTAGCAAGGTATCATTCCCTTGCGGTACAGCGTGAGGATCTTCCAAAGGAACTTCGGATCTTAGCAGAGACGGCAGATGGAGAGATCATGGCGATCCGTCATAAGAAGTATCCGGTTGTCGGCTTACAGTTTCATCCGGAATCCATTTATACAGAGCATGGAAAGCGGATGATTGAGAACTTTGTAAACGGAAGAATCTAAAAGGAGGCAGTCATATGATCTTAGATGAGATTGTAGCAGATAAAGAAAAAAGACTCATTGAGATAAAAAAGCAGATCCCGCTATCCGAGCAGCAAAGACTTGCGGAAGACGCAAAAAAGCAGACCGGACGTGAACATTGTTTTTTACAGGCACTGCAAAAGCCTGGAATCTCGATTATCGGAGAATTTAAGCAGGCATCTCCGAGTCTTGGCAAAATCGAAAGCAGGATTCCATTGACAGACCGGATGGACGAGTACAATGCATCGGTAGATGCAATCTCCTGTCTGACCGAAGAAGACCACTTCCTTGGAAGTGTGGATTATTTAAAGCAGATCCGCAGGTTATCGGAGCTTCCGATTTTACGGAAGGACTTTATGATTGATGAATATCAGTTTTACGAGGCAAAGGCAATCGGTGCGGATGCGGTTTTACTGATCGCGGCAATCTTAGATGATGCGAAGTTGAAAAGCTTTTACCAGCTTGCAGCGGAGCTTGGATTAGATGCACTCGTTGAGACGCATGATGAAACGGAAATGGAACGTGCACTTGCAATCGATGCGAAGATCATCGGTGTAAATAACCGTGACCTCAGGGATTTTACGATCCATTTAGAGACTTCGAAGCGGCTGTCAAAGCTGATACCGGAGGATAAGGTTTTTGTCGCAGAGAGCGGAATCCGCACGGATGAGGATATCCGTTATCTGAAGGAATGCAGAGTCGATGCATTTCTGATCGGACGGGCATTTATGGAAGCAGAGAATCCAAGGGCGGTAGCGTTCCACTGGAAGGAACTGTAGACAGATGATAAGAAAGGCATGATAGATGAAAATGAGTCCGGAGATTAAGATCTGTGGGATCACAAGGGAACAGGAAATCGAAGTTTTAAACCGTGAGCAGGTAGCATATGCAGGCTTTGTATTATGGGAAAAAAGCAAGCGGTATGTCACGATAGAACGGGCAAAAGAGTTACTGCGGAAGTTAGATCCAAAGATCTCTTCCGTGGCGGTAATGGTAAGCCCGGATATGGAGCTGATCCGTGCAGTGGAGGATGCCGGATTTAGCAGGATACAGATCCATGGAGTATTATCCGAAGAGATAAAGGAACAGGCAGGGATGCCCATCTGGCAGGCGGTCAATATCAGTGACCGCTCCGATGCTGAGAACTGCTTAAAGGAAGCAAAAGCAGACAAAAGGATCAGCGGATATGTGGTAGATGCAGCTTCCTACGGAAGCGGGAAGACTTTTGCATGGGAAAGCTTTACAGATGCGGATATGGAACTGCTTGATCAGTTAAAGAAAAAGCAGTTTGTATTGGCAGGCGGCTTAAACGAAGAAAATGTGGCAGAAGGAATCCGGCGGTTTGATCCGGATGTCGTAGATGTCAGCAGCGGTGTAGAAGGAAGTAATGGAAAAGATGCCGGGAAAATTCACCAGTTTGTAGCATGTGTTAGAAAAAATAGCAGATAAGATCCGGTACAGATACCGGAGGAAAAGGAGAAAAACATGAAAGAAGCAATTGAAAAGGTAATCGAAGGACAGAATCTGACAGAAGAAGAAGCAAAAAAAGTCATGAACCAGATGTTGAGCGGAGAAGCAACACAGGCACAGATCGCTGCATTTTTAACGGCTCTTCGTATAAAAGGCGAAACTCTAGATGAATTAGTAGGCTTTGCATCCGTATTACGTGATAAGGCAGATACGATCGCACCAAAGGTTGACAATTACATTGATCTGGTTGGTACCGGTGGAGACCGTACCTTTACCTTTAATATCTCAACGACATCTGCATTTGTTGTTGCTGCAGCAGGACTTCCGGTAGCAAAACACGGAAACCGTTCGATTTCATCTAAGAGTGGTGCGGGAGATGTCTTAGAATCTCTTGGGGTGAATATCATGGCAGAGCCACAGGTTGTACAGAAATGTGTGGAAGAAGCAGGCATCGGCTTTATGTTTGCACAGCTCTTCAATAAGTCCATGAAGTATGTAGGACAGGCAAGAAAGGAAATGGGTATCCGTACGGTATTCAATGTTTTAGGACCACTTGCAAATCCATCCCGTGCAAAAAATATGGTCGTTGGTGTTTACGATTCCGCATTAACCGAGCAGGTTGCAAAATGTATGAGCAGACTTGGCGTAGAACGGGCTTTTGTCGTTGGTGGTAAGGATCACATGGATGAGATTACAACAACAACAGAGACAGTTATTTCAGAGATTAAGGATAACGAAGTAAAGACCTTTACGATCACACCGGAACAGTTCGGCTTCAAGCGTGCAGCTTTAGAAGACCTGCGCGGCGGCGACGGAGCAGAGAATGCGAAGATTACAAGGGCAATCTTAGAAGGAAAAGAGACCGGTGCAAAGCGGGATATCGTACTGTTGAATGCAGGTGCAACCCTTTATGTTGGTGGTGTGGCAGCAAGTATTGAAGAAGGAATCAGGCTGGCAGCAAAGGCAATTGATGAAGGAAAAGCAGCAGCAGTATTAGAGAATCTGGTCAAGCTTTCAAATGAGGCAACATCATAATGTAAACTTCAAATAAAAATAGGTTGACATTTCAAAGCCATAAAGATATAATAACCCATGAATCTGATTCATGGGTTATTTTATATCATATGACAAAAGATACAACATATGGAGGTTTAGTATTATGAAAGAAAAGAAGTTATCTATCCAGCAGATCGCCGTGATCGGTGTTATGACAGCCGTTATCTGTATCCTTGCACCATTTTCCATTCCGATCGGAGTTGTACCGATTTCCTTTACGAACCTTGCAGTTTATATTGCACTGTATGTCTTAGGTGTGAAAAAGGGAACGATCAGTTATGTGATCTACCTTTTGATCGGGCTGGTTGGCGTGCCGGTATTTTCGAGTTTTACCAGCGGCCCTGGTAAGCTGTTTGGCCCAACCGGCGGATATCTGATCGGATTTATTCCTATGGCTGTGATCGCAGGAATCTTTATTGACAAATTTATTGATAAGATGTATTTATGCTTCCTTGGCATGGTACTTGGTACAGCTGTCTGCTACCTGTTTGGAACGGCATGGCTTGCGTATGAAGCAAGTATGACATTCTCACAGGCATTAGCAGCAGGTGTCATTCCATTTATTCCGGGTGATCTTGTAAAGATAGTTATTGCCATGCTGATCGGACCGCAGATCCGTAAGGCATTAAGAAAAGCCGGTCTGTATCAGTGAGTCTGTTTGTTGATGTAGTTCGTCTTGAACTTGGAGTAGATGATCTTCTGGCTCTTGTATAATCCAAAGTAGCCGGAGAGCATGTAGCTGAAAGCAATCGCAAGTAAGAAAAACGGCATGCCATCATAACCAAACAGTTCAAAGCTGATCAGCAGTGAAGTGATCGGGCAGTTCGTTACACCGCAGAAAACAGCGGTCATTCCGACTGCGGTACACATGGTAGGAGAAAAGCCGATCATATTTCCGAACAGACATCCAAACGATGCCCCGATAAAGAAGGACGGGACGATCTCACCACCCTTAAAGCCGGCACCGAGTGTAAGTGCGGTAAAGAGCATTTTTACAAAGAATGCTTCCGGACGGACAGTTCCGTCAATACATTTTTCAATAATCGCAATCCCTGTTCCGTTGTAGCTCTGATTGCCGACGAGTATGGTCAGAATGATGATGATACAGCCGCCGGCTGCTGCACGGAGATAGGGATTTTTTATGTATTTTTTATACAGGACTTCACAGCCATGTAACATGATACAGAACAGAATACTGACAAGTGCACAGCAGATCGCAAGGATCGTCAGCTTCACGGAAGAAGAGATCGTAAAGGCAGGCACATCATTGATCGGGAACATTTCCTGTGAGACTCCGAAAAATAATGCAACACCATGGGCGACCAGTGAAGAGACCACGCATGGAACGAGCGCGGAGTAGTGCATGATACCGACACTGACAACCTCCATCGAAAAGATCGCAGCCGCCATTGGTGTACCAAAGAGTGCGGAAAAGGCGGCACTCATACCGCTCATGATCATAATGTGCTGATCCTTTTCATCGAACCGGAACAGTCTGCCGAGTGAATTGCCGATACTTCCACCAAGCTGTAAGGCAGCCCCTTCCCTTCCGGCAGAACCACCGAAGAGATGTGTGATCAGGGTGGAGATAAAAATTAACGGTGCCATGCGAAGCGGGATCTCTTCCCCGGAATGGATCGCCGATAAGACGAGATTGGTCCCAGTATCGTGTTCATCATGCAGTACCTTGTAGCAGGCAACGATTAAAACACCACCGGCTGGAAGCAGCAGGATCAGCCATGGATGTGCGAGCCTCGTCTCGGTTACAGACTGCATGGCAAAAAAGAAAGCAGTTGCGACCAGTCCAACGATCAGACCGGATAAAATCGAAAAAATAACCCATTTGATCGAAGTTAAAAGCCGGTGTGCATTATGGTCTATCTTGTGTTTGATATAAGCGTTCATGTCATCCTCCAAAGTGTGATCTGTTTAAATCGTATCATCCGATGTATGGTTTGACAAGGAATAAATAAAAGCATTCCCTTTTTTCCCGATACGGTCAACAAGTTCCAGATAAAAGAGCAGGTTCAGCGCAGTCTGTGCAGTGCGTTCTGGAATATGTGCAGCAGCCTTCAGATCCTTCGCAGTAAATTTTTCCGGAAGTGTGTCCGGAAGAAACTGTAAAAAGTCCCTGCGGCAGTCAATATGGCACTCGTCAAAGATGGCAACCGGTGTGCCGTCATTTCTCGAAGAACCACGTTTCTTATCATAACTCCATCCATTTAACAGCCTTGTTTCTTCTACATCGATCAGTGGGATCGTAAAATGCAGATGTTCATTTTTTAAGTACATTTTAATCTTATATAATTCCGGGATGATCTGATAGATCGTTCCGGTTTTTGGCGATTTTCTGGGCTTGCTGATCTCACCGGTCGCAGGATCGATCCACGAGAGCCATTTGATATGGGCAACCGGATAAACGATCGTTACTTCATAGGAAGGCAGAAACACATCGAGCTTGCGTCTTAAGTTATTGAAAGCCCGCGTCTGGATCTCGGTGATCTCACCGTTTACAAGAATATCTGCTACAAAAGAGCCGACCTTTTGTTCGTGGAAGGCCGGATTTGGAGCGTAATAATATTTTAATACGGCATGGATCGTCTTTTCACTAAGTGTTCCGATGCCCATCGAATGCTTTTGCAGATCGCGGACATAATCACATGCCTGCGAAAAGAGAGCAGTATCTATATAAGAAGAAGTCTGGTTCATAGTAGTATGATCATCCAATCCTGATTATTTCGGTTCTGACACCGAATCTATTATAAGATGAAAGTGTAAAATACACCAGTGCAAGACATAAAATAACCGATATTTACAAAGAAGACCAGTACTGTTCAAAAAACGAATAGTAAATGTGCACAAAAACAGAACAGTGAAATATATATATTGTACAAAATGTAAAAAAACCATTGCTATTTGCAAAAGAATGTCATATACTTAACTCATCCACTGAAAACGTTACCGATAACATTACCGCGAACGTTGTCAGGAAGGACAGCATATCATATTAGGAGGATGTACTATGAAAAGAAAGTTAGTTTCACTGATGTTAGTTTTATCCATGACAGCAGCTATGGTTGCAGGATGTGGAAGCAACAACAGCGGCAGCAAAAACGACAACGCATCAAAATCTGATGCAGCAGATGCTTCTAAGACAGATACAGAGGCACCGGCAGCTGATGCAGAAGCAACAGGTGACGGAACTGTTTACTACCTGAACTTCAAACCGGAACAGGATGAGCAGTGGCAGCAGCTTGCAACAAAGTATACCGATGAGACTGGGGTTCCTGTAACAGTAGTTACAGCTGCATCGAATACTTATGAGCAGACATTAAAGTCTGAGATGGCAAAATCTGATGCACCTACCTTATTCCAGGTAAACGGACCGGTTGGTCTTGCTACATGGAAAGATTACTGCTTAGATCTGAAAGATACAGATTTATATTCACATGTTAAGAGTGATGACTTCGTATTAAAAGATGGCGACGCAGTAGATGGTATTGCATACGTTATCGAGACTTACGGTCTGATCTACAACAAGACAGTATTAAACGCATATTGCAAAATGGATGGAGCAAAGGTTTCTTCTATCGACGAGATCAACAGCTTTGACAAGTTAAAAGAAGTTGCTGATGATATCCAGTCAAGACTGGCTGAGGTAAGCGAAGCAGCAGGTCCTGATTATGACCTTCAGGGAGCATTTACTTCCGCAGGTATGGATTCTTCTTCTGACTGGAGATTCAAGACTCACTTAGCAAACCTTCCAATCTACTATGAATACAAAGATAAGGGCATCACATCTACAGATGCAATCGAAGGTACATACCTTGACAACTACAAGAACATCTGGGATTTATATACCACAGATTCAACCTGTGAGCCTTCTATGATCGCTACGAAGACAGGTGATGATGCAACAGCTGAGTTCTCCTTAGGAAATGCAGTATTCTATCAGAATGGTACATGGGCATATGGTGATATCATCAATGGTGGCTTATTAACAGATGATGACCTTGGTATGATGCCAATCTACATCGGAGCTAAGGGAGAAGAAAACCAGGGACTTTGTACAGGATCTGAGAACTACTGGTGTATCAACAAGAACGCTTCTGAGGAAGACATTAAGGCAACAGAAGACTTCTTAAACTGGGTAATCACAAGCGACGCAGGTCGTGACTGTGTAGCAAACGAGATGGGATTTGTAACTCCATTCGATACATTCGATGATGGATATACAGCAAGCAACCCATTCGTAGAGCAGGCGAACCAGTACATCGCTGATGGCAAGACAGCAGTATCATGGAACTTCTCCACAATTCCTTCCGAAGAGTGGAAGAACAACTTAGGTTCTGCATTAACCGCTTACGCATCAGGAACAGGTACATGGGATGATGTTAAGACAGCATTCGTTGATGGATGGGCTAGCGAGTACGCAGCAGCAAACGAATAAGATTCAGTTGTAGAATGATTTACAAAGGGGCGGGCGTTTTCGCCTGTCCCTTTTCTAAAAAGAAAGGAAAATTATTATGGAAAAATCTATTAAAAAATATTTTCCCCTTTTTGCACTTCCAACACTTGTTGCATTTACAATTGGCTTTATAATTCCTTTTATTATGGGTATCTATTTATCTTTTTGTAAATTTACAACTGTTACGGATGCAAAATTTACAGGTTTCTCTAATTATCTGAAGGTATTCAGCGATGCAACATTCGTTCATTCACTCTGGTATACCGCACTGTTTACAATCGTATCAGTAATTGCGATTAACTTTTTTGCATTTGTAATTGCGATGCTTTTAACAAAGGGAATTAGAGGTACGAATATCTTTCGTACAGTATTCTTTATGCCGAACCTGATCGGTGGAATCGTTTTAGGATATATCTGGCAGCTTATTTTAAACGGCATTCTTGCTCACTTTAACCGTACACTGGTTTACAGCTCTGCATATGGCTTCTGGGGATTGGTCATCTTAATGTGCTGGCAGCAGGTAGGTTACATGATGATCATCTATATCGCAGGAATCCAGAACATTCCGGGTGAACTGATCGAAGCAGCCAAGATCGACGGCGCTTCAAACTGGCAGGTATTAAAGAGTGTTACCTTACCAATGGTAATGCCATCTATCACAATTTGTACATTCTTAACACTGACAAACGGATTTAAGTTATTTGATCAGAACCTTGCATTAACAGCCGGTGAACCAATGAAGATGTCACAGATGCTTGCGTTAAATATCTACGATACCTTCTATGCAAGAAATGGCTGGGAAGGTGTAGGTCAGGCAAAAGCCGTTATATTCTTTATCCTGGTTGCAATTATTGCAGTTGTCCAGAATAAGATCACCAGAAGCAAGGAGGTGCAGCAGTAATGAGCGTAAGAAAAGCAAAACATGGCTGGATACTTACTTTAATCTTTACGATATTAAGTGTCATTTATGTATTACCGATCCTGATCGTAATTATGAACTCCTTTAAGCTGAAGGCGTATATCAACCGGTATCCGTTCCAGCTTGGCGCAAACCCGATTTCCCAGGGATGGGATCGATTTGTAGCCGGTTTACAGAGATCCTTCGTAGGACTTGATAACTACGTAGAAGGTATTAAGAAGATTGACTTTTTCCGTGCATTCGGATATTCTTTATTTATTACAATCTGTTCGGTTGCAGTGATCATTCTTTGTACATCGATGTGTGCATGGTACATTACACGTGTAAACAGCAAGTTTACAAAAGGACTTTACTTATTATGTCTGTTTTCCATGATCGTACCATTCCAGATGGTTATGTTTACCTTGTCGAAGCTGGCAAATATGCTTCATCTTGGTAACCCGGTTGGTATTATCCTTGTTTATCTTGGATTTGGTGCAGGGCTTGCGGTGTTTATGTTCTGCGGATTTGTGCGAAGCATTCCGATCGAGATCGAAGAGGCTGCCATGATCGATGGCTGTAATCCGCTTCAGACATTTTTCCAGGTTGTATTACCAATCTTAAAACCGACTGCAATTACGGTAGCAATCTTACAGGCTATGTGGATCTGGAACGATTACCTTTTACCGTATCTGGTACTTGATATTAAAAAGTACAAGACCATTCCGATTGCAATCCAGTACTTAAAGGGTGGATATGGTTCCATTGACTGGGGTGCAATGATGGCTATGTTAGTACTGGCGATCATTCCGATCATTATCTTCTACAGTGCCTGCCAGAAATATATTATCGAAGGTGTTGTTGCCGGTGCAGTCAAAGGCTAACACCAAAAGAGGAATAACTGTGACAATAAAAGACATTGCAAAGGAATCCGGTTATTCGGTCAGCACGGTATCACGTGTGCTGAATAACCGGCGGGATGTAAGCCCGGAAGCTAAGAAAAAAATTGATGAGATTGTTGCGGCACATAATTTTGTGCCGAATAACAATGCAAAACAACTGAAGCAGATTACCTCAAAGACCATTATTGCATTGGTCAAGGGACATTCGAATATGTTGTTTTTCAATATCGTAGAAGAGATTCAAAAAACAATCGAAAAATCGAGATATTCCTTAGAGGTATCCTATATTGATGAGGACGATGATGAGGTGGAGCAGGCATCGATCTTATGCAGGGAGAGAAAGCCTCTTGGCATCCTCTTTTTGGGTGGAAATCCGCAGATGTTTGAGCGGGGATTTGAAGAGATCCAGGTTCCGAGTGTGATCGTAACGACGGACAGTTCTTTATTAAAGTTCAACAATCTCTCGAGTGTATCAACGGATGATACACTTGGTGCAGAATGTGCAATTGATTATCTGATCGAGAATGGACATAGGAATATAGGTATTATCGGCGGCGACAAGACGGATTTCAATACGAGTAGTCAACGCTATAAGGGGTGTATGAACAGTTTTCATAAAAATAACATTCCGTTTTCAGATAAGACGAATTTTATGCGTGCGAGATTTGCGTATGACAGCGCATATCGTGCCATGAAGCATCTGTTGGAGAAGGCAGATGGACTGACGGCAGTATTTGCAATGAGTGATGTGATGGCGATTGGGGCAATGCGTGCGATCATGGATTCCGGTATGAGGGTGCCGGAGGACATATCGGTCATTGGGTTCGATGGTATTGATATGGCGGATTACTATAATCCGAAGCTGACAACGATCCGTCAGCAGTATAAGACAATTGCACAGCGCAGTGTGGAGATATTGTTTAACATGATAGACTTGAAATCTTCGTCTGTACATGAGATAATACCGTTTGAATTGGCATGCGGAGAGAGTGTAAGAAAAATTTAGCATATTATATGGACAAAAGAGGATAAACGAATTTGCAGGAGGAAATTTAGTTATGAGAACAAGCGGTATTTTAATGCATATCTCATCACTTCCGTCACCATACGGAATTGGAACAATGGGAAAAGAGGCAAGAAAGTTTGTCGACTTTTTAGAGAAGGCTTCACAGACTTACTGGCAGATTTTGCCGGTCAATCCGACAAGCTATGGAGATTCTCCATATCAGTCATTTTCAAGCTTTGCCGGCAACCCATATTTTATTGATTTAGATTACTTATGTAAGGATAAGCTTTTAACCAAAAAGGAATGTGAGTCCTTTTTCTGGGGAAAGAATCCGAAGTATGTAGATTATGGTACATTATATGAGAACCGTTTCACACTTCTGAAAAAAGCGTATGCAAGATTTGAGAAGAAAGTACCGGAAGATTTTGCTGATTTCTGTAAGAAGCAGGCAGACTGGCTCGATGACTTTGCATTGTTTATGGCGTTAAAGGATGCAAACGGTGGTGTTGCATGGTTAGAGTGGGACGAAGATCTGAAGTTCCGTAAGCCGGATGCAATCGCAAAGGCAAGAGAAGAATATGCAGATGACATTGAATTCTGGAAAATGTTACAGTATCTTTTCTTCAAACAGTGGAGAGATTTAAAGGCATATGCAAACGGAAAGGGTATCGAGATCATCGGAGATGTACCTATTTACGTAGCACTTGACAGTGCAGATGTATGGGCAAATCCGACACAGTTCTATCTGGATAAGAACTTAGACCCGATCGATGTTTCCGGATGTCCGCCAGATGCATTCTCTGAGGATGGACAGCTCTGGGGCAATCCGCTGTTCCGTTGGGATGAGATGAAAAAAGACGGATATACCTGGTGGACAAAGCGTGTGAAGTTCATGTCTGAACTTTATAATGTAGTACGTATCGATCATTTCCGTGGATTTGATTCCTATTATGCAATCCCTGCAAAGGATAAGACAGCGAAAAACGGTGAGTGGCGTAAAGGACCTGGCATGGATCTGTTCCGTGTACTCGAGAAGAAGTTAGGCAAGTTAAATATCATCGTAGAGGATCTTGGCTATCTGACACCATCAGTTATCCAGCTTGTAAAAGACTGTGGATTCCCTGGAATGAAGGTATTACAGTTCGCATTTGATACGAGAGAGGATGGCGATTACCTGCCACACAATTACGAGAAGCATTGTGTTGTATATACAGGTACACATGACAATGATACGATCCTTGGCTGGTTTAAGACAGCTCCGAAGGAAAGCATCAAATACGCAAAAGAATATCTGCGGTTAAGCAAGGAAGAAGGCTATAACTGGGGTATGATGCGTGGTGCATGGGGCAGCGTTGGTGATATGGCGATTGTTCCAATGCAGGATCTTTTAGATGTTGGAAGTGAAGGACGTATGAACACACCATCTACCTTAGGCATGAACTGGCAGTGGAGAGCCGTGGACGGACAGATCACAACCAAGCTTGCTAAGAAGATCTATCATTATATGGAAGCATACGGACGTAAGAGAAAAGAAGCAGAAGAGGAAGAAACAACAACTAAGGCTGCAGAATAATACATAATAGGTAGAAAGGCAGAAGAGGCGATGCTCTTCTGCTTTTTTGCGCTTTTCGCGTGAATGAAAAATAAATAAATTATAAACTTTAAAAATTATATTGACAAAAAAAAACGATGGTGCTATCTTAAGTACATAGTAATTAGCACTCCAAAAGATCGAGTGCTAACAACAAAAGCAGATACTTCAATTTTTGGGAGTGACAAGATGAGCGGAAGCGAAGAATTAGACGAAAGAAAAACCGTTATATTAAAAGCAATCATCCAGAATTACTTAGAGACCGGAGAACCGGTCGGATCGCGGACGATTTCGAAATACACCGATCTGAACTTAAGCTCGGCAACGATCCGTAATGAGATGGCTGATCTCGAGGAATTAGGTTATATTTTACAGCCACATACTTCCGCAGGCAGAATTCCATCGGATAAGGGATACCGCTTCTATGTCGATCACCTGATCGAAGAGAAGAATCAGGAAGTGTCCGAGATGAAGGAATTTGTGATTGAACATACGGAGAAGATGGAGCAGGTGTTACAGCAGGTGGCGAAGTTACTTGCGACGAACACGAATTATGCGACAATGATCACATCCCCGCAGTGTCATCATAATAAGGTAAAGTTCATCCAGCTTTCCCATGTGGATGAGAATCATATCCTGACTGTCATTGTCCTAGAAGGCAATCTTGTAAAAAACAAGATGATCGAAATTGATGAGCCGGTGGACAATGAACAGATGCTGAAACTGAATATGCTGCTGAATACGAATCTTACCGGATTATCGATCGATCAGATCAATCTTGGAACGATCGCAGCATTGAAGGAAAAGGCAGGCATTCACAGTAAGATCATTGGTGATGTGTTAGACGCAGTTGCAGAAGCGATCAGCGAAGACGAAGATCTTGAGATCTACACCAGTGGAGCAACGAATATACTGAAGTATCCGGAGCTGTCCGATTCACAGAAAGCGAGCGAACTTCTGACAGCGTTTGAAGAAAAGAATCAGTTAGTAAGTCTGGTGACCGGCAATCTGGAAGACGGAGACGATTCCAATACCGGCATTCAGGTTTATATAGGTAATGAAACTCCGATTCAGACGATGAAGGATTGCAGCGTAGTAACCGCAACCTATGAATTGGGAGAAGGCGTAAAAGGAACCATTGGTATTATAGGACCAAAGCGAATGGATTACGAAAACGTCATGGACAATTTGAAAAATCTCAAGGCACAGTTAGATGGAATACTCAACCGGCCGAAACAATAGAAAGGTGGTAATAAGGTGGCAGAAAAGGAAAAAGAAGAAGTTTTAGAAGAAGTATTAGAGGAATTAGAAGAAGCAGATAAAGAAAAGACCGAAGCGGAAGAAGGCGCAGAGGAGAAAGATACCGGATCATCCGAGGAAGCAAAGACAGAAGAAGATCAGGATTCCAAAAAGGAAGAAAAGGAAGAAAAGGAAAAAAAAGGTATCTTTAATAAGAAAAAAGACAAAAAGGACGAACAGATCGAGGAGTTAAATGACCGGTTAAGACGTCAGATGGCGGAATTTGATAACTTTCGGAAGCGTTCCGAAAAAGAAAAGTCCCAGATGTTTGATATGGGAGCAAAAAGCATTGTAGAAAAGGTTTTACCGGTTATCGATAACTTCGAAAGAGGACTCTTAGCAGTTCCGGAAGAAGACAAAGACAATGCATTCGTAGATGGAATGGATAAGGTCTATAAGCAGATGTTAACCATGTTAGCGGAAGCAGGAGTAGAACCGATCGAAGCAGTCGGCAAGGAATTTGATCCGAATCTTCACAATGCAGTGATGCATGTAGAAGATGAAGAGGCCGGTGAGAATACGATCGTGGAAGAATTCCAGAAGGGCTATATGTATCGTGACAGCGTCGTAAGACACAGCATGGTAAAGGTAGCAAACTAAAGGCATCAGGCAGCATGATTTCATGCAGCAGCATATACATTACAACAGATAATAATATGAAATAATATGATAGGAGGTCTCAGTTATGAGCAAAATTATTGGTATTGACTTAGGAACAACAAATAGCTGTGTAGCTGTTATGGAAGGTGGAAAACCTACCGTTATCGCAAACCAGGAAGGCGCAAGAACAACACCATCTATCGTTGCATTTACAAAAAGCGGTGAGAGATTAGTCGGTGAACCTGCAAAACGTCAGGCAGTTACCAACGCAGAGAAGACCATTTCTTCTATTAAGAGACATATGGGTACGGATTACAAAGTAACAATTGATGATAAAAAGTATTCTCCACAGGAGATTTCGGCAATGGTTCTTCAGAAGCTGAAGGCAGATGCAGAAGCTTACTTAGGTGAGAAGGTAACAGAGGCGGTTATTACAGTACCTGCTTACTTCTCAGATGCACAGCGTCAGGCAACCAAGGATGCAGGTAAGATTGCAGGTCTGGATGTAAAGCGTATTATCAACGAGCCTACAGCAGCAGCTCTTTCCTACGGTCTTGATAATGAGCATGAGCAGAAGATCATGGTATACGACTTAGGTGGTGGTACATTCGATGTATCTATCATTGAAATCGGTGACGGTGTTATTGAAGTACTTGCAACAGCCGGTGATAACAAGCTTGGTGGTGATGACTTCGATAACGTAATTACAGATTATATGTTAAGTGAGTTCAAGGCAAAGGAAGGCGTTGACTTATCAACCGATAAGATGGCAATGCAGAGATTAAAGGAAGCTGCAGAGAAGGCTAAGAAGGAATTATCAGCAGCAACCACAACCAACATCAACCTGCCATTCATCACAGCAACCGCAGATGGTCCAAAGCACTTTGATATGGATCTGACCAGAGCAAAATTCGATGAGTTAACAGCAAGTCTGGTAGACAGAACCTCAGGTCCTGTACAGACCGCATTAAAGGATGCAGGCTTAACAGCAGCAGAGCTTGACAAGGTATTGCTGGTAGGTGGTTCTACACGTATCATCGCAGTACAGGATATGGTTAAGAAGTTAACCGGTAAAGAGCCGTTCAAGGGTATTAACCCGGATGAATGTGTAGCAATCGGTGCTTCTATTCAGGGTGGTAAGTTAGCAGGTGATGCCGGTGCCGGTGAAATCCTTCTGTTGGATGTAACCCCATTAACATTGTCTATCGAGACCATGGGTGGTATTGCAACACACCTGATCGAGAGAAATACAACCATTCCTACAAAGAAGAGTCAGATCTTCTCAACCGCACAGGATAATCAGGATGCCGTAGATATTAACGTTGTACAGGGTGAGCGTCAGTTCGCAAGAGATAACAAGAGTCTTGGACGGTTCCGTCTGGATGGTATCGCACCTGCAAGACGTGGTGTTCCACAGATTGAAGTTACATTTGATATTGATGCAAACGGTATTGTAAATGTATCCGCTAAGGATCTGGGTACCGGAAGCGAGCAGCATATTACCATTACATCCGGAACTTCAATGTCAGATGATGATATTGAGAAGGCTGTAAAGGAAGCTGCTGAATACGAAGCACAGGATAAGAAGCGTAAGGAAGGCATTGAGGCCAGAAATGATGCAGACTCTATG
>JALERL010000033.1 GCA_022764465.1 Lachnospiraceae bacterium
GAAAGCAGAAGTGCTTGGTGTGATTGCACTGGTATAAAAAATGGGGGAGATTATGAAACAGATTTCTATCAGAGGATTATATCATCATTTTAATTATGATATTCCGTTATCAGAGGATGGAATTACAATCCTGACAGGTCCCAATGGATTTGGAAAGTCTACAATCATTCACTGTATTGAAGCAATCAGTAATAGTGATTTAGAGTTTTTTTTCGGGCTGGAGTTTTCAAGGCTTGAAATTCAGATGGACGAAGATAATCCATTTGTTATTGAAAAGAAGCATGATATTCTGCTGGTTGATGGAGAACGGTTTGACAGGCGGGCTGTCTTTTATGGAAAGCGTGCATTGCAGCGTTCATACAATGATGAGGATGATGCAGAAATAACCGAGATGATGGAGCATTATGTTCAGATCATGACGAGAATGAAGCAGGTAACAGGCATTGTACAGTTGATCCGGGAACAGCGTCTGATCGAGGTACGACGCCGTGTGACAAGAAATGCGGATACCGGTAGGAGAGAAGCGCGCCATGTGATACGAAAGCGGGCGGAGAAGATCCCGGAACAGTTCAAGTTATTGATCGGGGAGGCATCGACGGAATATTCAAATATTGCGAATGAGTTAGATAGTACATTCCCGGAGCGCCTGTTCAATCAGAAAGAAGGTTTGCATAAGGACGAGTATAATCAGAAGGCTGCCTGGATGACGGAGAAGGCAAAGAAGCTGGATAAGTATGGAATTTCTAATATCCGTAGGATTGAAAATGTACAGTTCAGGGAGGCTGATGCAAGAGCATTAAAGGTCTATTTTGAGGATTTTGAACGCAAGTATGAACAGTATGAGGATCTGATAGAGCGTTTTGATCTTTTTACGGATATTATTAACCGGAGATTTTTGTTTAAGCAGGTATTTGTTTCCAGTGAGTCTGGTCTTCTGGTAAAGGATAATGACACCGGAGAAGCAATCGATCTCTCAGAATTGTCATCTGGAGAGCAGGAGATGCTGGTTTTATTCTATCAATTGATTTTTGAAACAGAAGAAAACAGCATGCTGCTTGTAGATGAACCGGAGATTTCTTTGCATGTGGCATGGCAGAGAATGTTTATTGAGGATATGAAGAGGATTGTGCAGAGCAGGAAGCTGACAGCAATCATAGCAACACATTCACCACAGATTATTAATGGTAACCGGAAGATACAGGTTGATTTAGGGGAGATATATCAGAATGGACTCAATACGGGAAAATGAAAGCTTACAGGATATGATTGATACGTTAAGGCTGGAACTGAGTCAGGATATTTCTCACAAATTACGTGTTGTAATTGTGGAAGGCGATGATGATGTCAGTTTTGTTAAGAATGTATTTGAGCCGGATGTCTGTGTGTATGAGTCGATTTCCGGAAAACAGGATGTAAAAAATCTGATTGAATCGATGGAATTACAGGATGAGCGTATTATTGGTATTCGTGATGTGGATTATGCAGACCGTACAACGATGCCAGAGCGTTTATTCTGTTATGATAACTGTTGTCTGGAAATGATGTTGTTTTCCAATCATGCAGTTTTTCAACAGATTTTTCATACATATTATCAGGGAACAACAGATGTGGAAGATTTACTGGGCAATGTATTGCAGGAACTTTCACCACTTAGTATCCTTCGCAGAGAAAATGAAAGAAACCAGTGGAATATTGATCTGAGGAGGGCACATATCGGAGATTGCGTGGATACAGACCATGAAATTTTAGATCATGAAAAAGTATTTCATAAGTTATCCCAGACCTATATGACACCAGATGATTGCAAAACACAGGGAAATGCGCTAAATGAGGATCAGCTTATGGATATTACCAATGGGCATGATATGTGCAGGTTCATGGGAGCAATTTTACAGGATAAGAAAGGAAGTCTCGGAGAAGACCGTATCTTTCGCCTGCTGCTTTGCAATTATCGAAAAGAGGACTTTCAGACAACAAGATTGTATGATGAGGTCAGATCGTATCAGCAGAGATGTGGGATGCAGGAAGCGAAGTTTGTTGAGTGATGCATATTGTAGAATGATTGTTTTATGCTATAATAGATAGCGTATATAGTAAGCTGCCTATGCATAAATGAGGTGAAAGATGCTTTATAACAGAAATATTGTTTTACAGATAATACGGACACATTTTAGTGAGCAGGTGGAAGCAAAGGTCATGGAGTGCGTGACGGATCTGGAGGCGTATGAGCTGGAAGCACTATTTGAGGATATTGTTGAGTATGCAGATCTGGATCTTATTGATGAGATGAATGTAGAGGATTATACCTTGGATCAGGATTCACAGGGATGTCGTGTATCGGGACTCTTATCGGTTGATGCTCTGATAAATGGTTATATTTATTTTGATAAAGAAAATATGTTAATTGGTAGTACGAAAACGAATTTTGAATTTGTATTTGGATTCGATGAGTATCAAGATACATTTACAGGATTTTCGATAGAAAGCAGTTTGTAAGTGGAAGTTGCAGCATAGGAAAATAACTCAAAGAAAAACGTTAGAAAAACTAACAAAATTGACACGCAAAGTTGACTTTTGTATAAAGAATGAGTATGATGGGCATATATTAGATAATGATATATGCCCATTTTTGTGTGGTGAAGGGATAGGAAAATGAAAAGAGAACGTATAATGAAGTTAGAGTCTATTCGGATTCAGAATATGAAGAATGTTGAAAATGGAGAAATCAGCTTTCGGAAGAACGTGACAAAAAAGGATCTGGATGAAATTGTCAATCTGGTAGGCGTTTATGGTCAGAACGGATCAGGAAAAACAGCTATAGTCGATGCGTTAGGACTGGTCAGGAAATTAATCTTAGGAGAGCAGATTAAGGGAAAAGTGCGCAATTTTATTCGTGATACTGCCAGGGAACTTACGATCACTTTACAATTTTTCGTGCAGGAAGATTATGAGTCAGAGATTGAATATAGTGTGAGTATTGGTGCCAAAGAGTCGCGTGTCTACATATCTGATGAACGACTTGCTGCCTCTATGAAGAGTGGAGAACTTGACAGTAATCTGATGACATTGCTTCATTATCAGGATGGATGTGAAAATTCGTTTTTTAAGCCACAAAAAAGATATGAATATTATTCAAATATAGAGAATGACAGTGATATAGAGCGTATGATTGATGTCAGAATAGCAAAGCGTGATGCGGAAGGCGTTCAGACAGAAGCAGGAAGCACGGATAGACCGGAACAAAGTTTTAGAAGCTTTATTTTTCACAAGTCGTCATCAGAGCATTTTCAGCGTGACCAGATTGAAGCGGGGGATTATCTGCCAACGGTAATCAGAAATTTAAAAGAGTACGCGCATATGAAAATTGCTGTTGTTGAGATGAATGAGAATTTTCTTACAATGACAGATACACCAATGCTTATGTTTCCGATTTCATACCATGATATGAATAATAATTCCTATGTAAAGTTAAAACTGGAAGAGGAAAATCAGATGCCTGAGCTGCTGTATGGCGTGGTAAAAAATAATATCAATATGATCAATGAAATATTAGAGTCATTGGTTCCGGGATGCCGTCTTGGAACTTATGACCAGAAGAAAACTTTATTAGAAAACGGAAAAGACGGGATTTCTTTTATGATCACATCCATTCGCAATGGACATCAGATTCCGTTTCGGTGTGAATCAGCCGGTATTAAGAAGATTATTGTGCTGGCTACGAAGCTGATGAGTTATTATAATGATCCGTCGTTTCTTTTGGTAATCGATGAATTCGATACAGGTATTTTTGAATATTTACTTGGGGAAATGGTAGAGGTATTGCACGAGGGCGCAAAGGGGCAGATGATTTTTACCTGTCATAACCTGCATTCTATGGAGTTGTTAGAAAAGGAATGTGTTATTTTTACGACCGTCAATGAAAAGAAGCGTTATATTCGTCCAAAAAATATCAGCAAAAATAAAAATTTACGTCTGGCTTACCTTGCAAGTCTGTCTGTTGGTGGACAGGAGGAAGAACTGTATAGTGATACGGATAAGCAGGATTTTGCCGAAGCTTTGGAGGATGCATATTTCATGGATCGACCGCAATAAAATCATACAGCGAAATAATAAGGCATCACAAAAGCTGGATAAGCTTGCAAAACTTGACAAATATTGTGATAAGCCATATAAGTTACTTTACATGTCAAGAGAGCAAGAGCACGTATTACATAATGAAAGCCGAAAATTATCCATAGATGAAAAGGAAGCATATGCACGAACATTCCGAAGGCGTTATAAGGGACATGAAGCTGATTTTAAGACTTTTATTACAGACAGTTCTTTTGCTGTACCGGGGGACTATGCCAAGACGTGGGAGTTTATACGGCAAGATGGTAATTAATTAAAAGATATAGTAATCTCTACCTGATTTATGATATAGTAGATATGTTGATTGGCAAATAGAAAAATTAGATTGATAGAATGTAGTGGTCTGGCAAATGGAACAAAATAAGAAGTTATGGGTAAAATTATATATATGGATTTTCTTTGGAATCCTCTTTAGTCTTGCGATTGCATTGATGAAGACAAGCAATACCTTTGATAAGTCTGCTTTTTTCGGGCAGCAGCGTGTCTATGATTTCAAGGAGGAAGAGTACACGCGGGGAACAGATACCTGTATCTATAACCCGGAGGTGAACTACTTCGTTGTCGTAAGTGATCGTGCGAAGAAGAGCTTCAGCCGGCTTTCGACCTGTAAGAACTGGAAGTATCTGAATATGACGGTGGAGAATCTGAATCTTGCGTGTTCGGAATGGACGATCTATTTTTCGGATTCAAAGGGGAATCTGATTACACAGTATAAGGTCGGTATCCAGAATGGTGAGAATGTGATCGACTTAAAGTGTCCGAAGGCATTTCAGTATATCGGATTTAAGATCCGGGATCAGGTGGGATTAAGCTTTACGATCACATCGATGCAGCTTCGTCAGACCCAGATCATCTTCGATGGAGAAGAGGTGCTTCAGGAGACGGTTGTGACCTTTGTACTGTACCTGTTTGTATCGATGATCCTTTGGATGATCCGCAAAAAGGGACTCTATGCACCGGTGGATTTTTTACAGGGAATCTATAAGAGTGTGGGGGATATCTTAGGATCGGCACTGGATCAGAGGTTAGACATCTGGGCGAAGAACCGGCTGAGGACACTGCTATTCTGGTTCATTTTCACCTTTATGACGATGTTTGGCGGGTTCGGGCTCTACACGCAGTCGAAATATTATAAGTATGGAATACTTGCAGTCACAGCAGCGATTGTTCTGATTGGTCTGCTGGCATGGGAGAAGCCGCTTTTGCGTGTGAACTGGAGATCGGTACTTCCGGCATCATGGTTTGCGTTCTGGGTCTATGTCTGTGTATCGGATTTTATGGTGAGCAAGTTCTATAAGTTTACCGGATATGTATTTTTGTTTGCAGCCGGTTTCTTTTTCTTTATCTGGAATAACATGAGCCATCCAAAACAGATCCGGAATAACATGATCCACGGACTGGAGCTGACCCTGCCGTTTTTTACCATATATTGTATACTGTTCCGACAGAAGAAGGACTTTGTATTCTACAATGGTGTATTCCGGACAAGAGAAGAGATGGCTGGGTATGCGCTGATGCTGTTTATTGCATTTCTTGCGGAGCTTTGTTACTGCCTGCGCAGTAAGTGGATGGAAAAACGCGTGGTCTGGATGATGCTGTACGGAATCGGTGCATCCGTCAGTGCGTACTTTTTGTATATTACGTGGACGGTACTTGCACTTTTGGCGGCAATGGTAGTGATCCTGCTTTTTGCTGCGTATGTTGTGAAAAACAGAAAGGGTCTTGTGCTTGGCATCTTAAAAAGTGCCGGTATTTTACTTGCATCTCTTGCCTGTTCTGTGCTTGTAGTGGTGGGCATACATACAGCACTCCGGAATCTGCCGGAGTATCTGGATACGGACATCCATTACAGTGGAGAGACGTTAGAGTCCGGTCTGGATGAGGCAGCATTAGCTGCGGCAAAGGCAGGGACACCGGGACTGTTCCGGGGTGTACATTCCAGCCGGGGACTGGAAAAGCAGACTGTATGGACGAATTATCTGCGTCATCTGAATCTCTTTGGAAATAATGGAACACTGACGGTACTCGGAACAAAGACGGATGCGCAAAGCGGCTATCTGGATATTGTGTATCGTTATGGATTATTTATTCTGATTCCGTATCTGCTGATGCTGTTCTGTTGTCTGTGGCATGCATGGAAGGAGCATGGATTCTTGATGCTTGGAACGACACTCGCATTTGGAATTCTGATGCTGGCACAGTGTATCGACCGGCCGTTTGCGCAGCCGATCTGGATCGTGTTCTATCTTGGTATGGGAATCTGGTTTGGAAAGCCGGACAGACAGGCAGAGAATTCCATACAGGGAAGATAAGTTTCAATGAATGTAGGTGTGAATAGGTAAAGTGAAGGCAACTAATAGAAAAACAAAGATTTCAGTAATCGTGCCGTGTTACAATGAGGCAGAGGCACTGCCATATTTTTACGAGGAGATGAACCGGATTGCAGACGGGATGCAGGAGAACGATTTTGAGATCCTTTTTATCAATGACGGATCAAGGGATGCAACCTTAGACGAGATGAAACAGCTTGCCGCAAGGGATGCACGTGTCAAATATATTTCGTTTTCGAGGAACTTTGGAAAAGAGGCTGCGATCTATGCCGGATTAAAACATGCAGATGGTGATCTGGTCGCGATCATGGATGCGGATCTGCAGGATCCGCCGTCGCTGCTGCCGCAGATGTATCATGCAGTCATGGAAGAAGGCTATGACTCGGCAGCGACAAGACGTGTCACAAGAAAGGGTGAACCACAGATCCGGTCCTTTTTTGCAAGACAGTTTTACAAGCTGATGAACAAGATCTCGGATACGGACATAGTAGACGGGGCAAGAGATTTCAGGCTGATGAACCGTCCGTTTGTCAATGCCTTATTAGAGCTTGGAGAGTATAACCGTTTTTCTAAGGGCTTATTCGGATGGGTTGGATTTCAGACGAAGTGGATCGAATTTGAAAATGTGGAACGTGTGGCAGGGGAGACGAAGTGGTCTTTCTGGAAGCTGTTAGCGTATTCGATCGAAGGGATTGTTGCATTCTCCACGAAGCCGCTTGCCATTGCTTCTTATATGGGCGTAGGTATGTGCGGCGTAGGCGCACTTGCGATTATATTTGTAATCGTAAGACAGCTTCTTTTTGGAGGCTCTGCGTTTGGCTGGCCGTCACTGGTCTGTATTATTCTGTTTTTAGGCGGACTTCAACTGCTCTGTATCGGAATCCTTGGCACGTATCTGTCAAAGACTTATCTGGAAGTGAAGCACCGTCCGATCTATATCTGTAAGGAGACGAATCTGCCGGATGAGGAGTAGCAGATATTTACTTTTAAAATGAATCATGTTACAGTGAAAATATAACAGAAACAGACAGAAAACCGGGATATAATATCTGTAGTCCGTATGGGGAGGAAGACAGTGTTATATCATTGCACAGATGTTTGGGAGATAATACATATGACGAAGGCTACGAAATACGAGGAAATGATTGGTGTTTTTACCCCGTTTCCATTAGAGGGGGAAAATTATGATGAATTTTACGTGAATACGAGTCAGATAAGAAGTGTTATGAATGCCAGCAATAACATTATCAATACTTTTCTGTATAGTCCGAATCCTACCATGAAGGTTTTGTTTATGGGGCATAAGGGATGTGGAAAATCTACGGAGATTATGAACATTTCCAGACACTTACAGAACCGTTATGAGATCATTAATTTTTCGATTGCGCAGGAAGTCGAATTAAGCGGAATCCAGTACATTGATGTGATTTTTGCGATTATGGGGCAGGTCATTGATTACTTGTCGAAGCAGACTGCCTTAAAGGTAGATGAAGGTATTTTAGACAAGCTGGTTAATTATTGGCGCGGAGAAGAGATTTTTGAAAAGGTTGTCACAGACCAGATGGAGATGGAAACAGGTGCACAGGCGAAGCTGTCACTGCTACAGAAGATTTCTGTCTATGGAAAAGGAATTTTAAAGGCTGGTGCAGAATCGAAAAAGACGATCCGTAATACCGTAGAGCCAAAGATCAGTTATCTGATCAGCATGATCAATGAGATCATCAGCGATATGAATGCACAGTTGAAGCGTGAATGTGGCAAAGAGATCCTGGTCATTATCGAAGATCTGGATAAGTTAGATATTGAGGATGCAAGACATATTTTTGTTTCGCATAGAAAAACACTGCTGTCGCTTGCAATGAAGATGATCATCGCATTTCCGATTTATATGGTCTATACAGCAGATTTTGCGATGATCCGGGATGATTTTGACAGTTGTGTTTTATACAGCATGATCAAGGTACAAAACAGTGACAGAAGCAGAAATGAAGAGGGAATCGACATCTTAAAACAGATCGTTTACAAGCGGATGGAGCAGAATCTGATAAAAGAGGATGCCTTAGATTTTATGGTCAGCAAGTCCGGCGGGGCGATCCGGGATTTGTTTTACATGTTGAAGGAGGCCGCACTATATAAATTGAGCCAGTTCGATATGAATGGGCAGACGGGCATGGAACCGATTTCGATGGATGAGGCAAAGATTGTCTGCTCCGCATTAAAAAGTATTTATGAGCGGAATATCACATCGAAGGAACAGTTTGACAAGCTGGTAGAAATTTATCACGATCCGCAGCCGGAGAATACTGATGAAGTGTTAAGCGAGTTATTAAAGTCTTTATCTGTGATTGAATACAATGGAGAACGCTGGTGTGGTGTGCATCCGGTATTGGTCGACTTTCTGAAGGAAAAGAATAAGCTTTGTGAGGATGAATAGGAATGGAACAACAATCCGATGATTTTAAGCTGGAAGACCGTAAGTTAGAGATTTATATGAAGAATGTGGAGAATGCCATTGTTCTTTTAGAAGCAAATGCGTACAGTGTGCGTCTGCATCTGATATCGCTTTTAAAAAAATATGGAACGGAGTATTATGACTTCGCAGACTGCAAGGAGACGTTTATTCCGCTTATTCAGAAGCTTGGCAGCGGGAATCAGCCAAAGACCGTCTGCTTTTATAATTTTCAGGATGAAGCCATTTCTTATGATGTGGTAAAGAGCCTGAATATTTCGCGGGAGATCCTTAGAAGAGTAGGCGTGCTTATTTTTATCATGCCGTCTTTTCTGGTAAGACAGATCGAGAACGAGGAACCGAATCTGTTTGATTATATTACACTGCGTCTGGATTACCGGTATCCGTTTAAGCCTTGTTTTGTCCCGCGGTTTGCCATCTCCTATCAGGAGCGTTATACCAAGACGGAACGGCATGAGCTGAAGAAAAAGGCGTTATTACAGGAACAGATACAATCGATCCGGGATATTGATCAGTATGACCGGCTGCTGACGCAATACCGCTTTAAGCGGATGTCAGTGAAGGAAAAAACGGACTTATTAGAGAAGCAGTTATGGGAAGCAAATGTCATTATCCATGATCATACGTGGGAGAATCCAAGGCGGCAGGTGCTTGCGCAGGAGGATCTCTGGATGCAGACTGCGGAGATCTTATGTATACAGGGATATCTGGAGGATGCATGGAAGCTGTTTGATGAAATGGATCAGTTATTAGAGACATTCCCGGATATTTCTTTGTACCGGCTGCATGTATATGAAGGAAAGGCATATTGCAGTTATTACAGCCGTTCCTTTGCACAGGCAAGAGATTATCTGAAAAAAGCAGCAGATCTGTTAGAGCGGATGGATGGAAGCGATGAGAAGTGGTTATGCCGGATCTGGAATGATATTGGAAGCTGTTATTACAATGAAAGAGATTATCAGAGGGCGTTAGAGATCTGGCAGAAGTGCGCAGAGGACATGGAGCAGAAGAAATTTGGAAATCCGGAGCGTATTTACCGGAATATGTATAACCGGCTTCTGGCTTATTTACGGTTGAATACGAATGTAAAGGTGTATCATCTGGAATGGAGCCGGCTGGGAAATATGATTGAAGAGAATTTCCCGAAACAGAGTGAGATCTATGCTGAATACCGGCTGGTATCTGCATGGTTAGAGGGCATGGTGCTTGGAAGATCCCAGTATGCAGAAAGCCTTGCACAAGAAGCCTTGCAGATACACCGGATGATCTTGCCGGAGAATGATTACCGGCTTGCACTTAACTATCATATTCTGGGGTGTCTGAACTTTCAGATGCTGAATCTGAAAAAAGCGGGTGAGTATCAGAAAAAGAGTGAAAATATTTTAAAGAACTGTACCGTGGCGATACTTCCGGAGCAGATAAAAGAAGATGGATGTGGCACGAAAAAATGGGATTGAGCCTAAAGCTCAATCCCATTTTTTTTCATCAGTTCCCGTGCACTTTCGAGGGAATCCACACCGGTTGCATTCTTGATCGGTGCAAATTCCTTCTCACGGATGATCTCGCATGGAATGCAGTCCTTTGACATATGTACCATATCGAGTACGAGTGTCTCGAACTTGTAACCATTTGGCTTATCCGGATGGATCAGATTTCCGGAAGCGTCCATATAAGGAATCTTCTTTTCGACGATATGAAGCGGCATGTTCGCACCGAGCATCTGCTCTAACGTGTCAACGGTAAACAGGTAGTTTAAGGTGACACCGAAGTTGTAGGTCAGATCGCCATTTGGTTTTCGAAGGGTTGCCATTTCTTCAGTCATCTCATAATATTCGACGATCGAAGGTCTGCCATCCTCTAAGCAGAGCACACCGACCCGTTCATCCGGTGCTGCCTTTCTTACGACCTTCGCGCCGCAGACACAGCCGGAATCGATCGTTGCCCCGATAAAAACAGGATCGGCGATCTGCTGCAAGACATTGTCTACGGAAAAGACATTCAGCCATTTTAATCCACGTCTGCGGACATCCTCTAAGATGCCGCAGTTATGCATCGAGGTATACCAGCCGCCATTTCCGTTTGGTGACATGCAAAGGGAAGACGGGCTTTCCATCAGAAGCTTTCCATTGAAGTCCGTACAGGGAACCATTTCCTGAATGAAAAAGGAAATATAATCCTTGGGATACCCAAAATAGTTATGCTCCTTAAAAAAGGCAGCCGTATCATCGTGGTTCTTGTCACTCGTCATAATATAAAGCGGGACAAACGCACCGGCTGCATCTGTATTTTTTTGAAGATTACGGATCAGCATTTCAAAAAGATACAACTCCTTGGTCAGTCCGACATTGAGCATGCCCTTTGGCTTATCGAGCCCTAATCTGGTTCCCTGTCCCCCGGCAAGAAGAACTGCACCGATCTGCTGCTTTCGGATCGCATCTAATCCAAGCTCCTGGAAAAGGGAATGCTTTTTTTCGATTTCATCCGTTTCAATGGCATCGAGTGGTGCTAAGCTGCCACGCTTTGTGATCTCCTGTCTGTGTGAGACGGAGTCAATGATGTGCCAGTCGATGCCGGCAATCTGTGACAGCAGATGCGCCTGTTCTGATTCGTCTAAGGAATCAAAGTGCGCAAGAACATGAAGCTGTCCATGTTCCTTTAAAATCGTATATGCATTGTTATAGTTCATAAAAATCCTCCAACAGATTTGTATAATAAGAATACCAATAAATGTATAAAAAAGCAAGAAAAAACAAAAACCATAGAAGGAATCTAGTCGAAGAATGAAAAAAGTGTTATAATAATCAGAAGTATGTTTTTCGATAGGAGAGAATTTACATGATCGTTCGTATCATTTTGTTATTAACCGGGCTTGCCCTCCTGCCATTTGTGATCGGCATGCTCTATACGAGATGGCATAAGCAGCCGGAAAACGGGATACTGTGTAACTGGATCGCCGGAGTAGTGATCGTATGGGCAATATTACAGCTGTTGATCGTGCCGTGTACCTATCTGAAGATCCGTTTTACAACGGTGACAATAGCGGCTCTGGCTCTTCTGGTTGTGCTTATCGTGATTTCACTGTGGATAAACCGGGACAGATGCGGTAAGGTCTGTGGAAAATTCATAGAAACCGTCCGCCATACGCCATGGATCACACTGCTTTTATTCTGCGTGATCGGATTTCAGATCTATATGTATACGTTTTATATGCATGTGGACGATGATGATGCATTCTATCTGGCAACCTCGACGACGACGATCCAGTCGGATTCCCTGTATCAGGTGAATCCATACACTGGTGATGCATATGCCACGTTTCCGGCACGTTATGTATTATCGCCGTTTCCGGTATTTATCGCATTCTTAAGCAAGGTATCCGGTATTCATGCGGCAGTCTTGGCGCATACGATTCTGCCGGCTGTGTTACTGGTGGCAGCCTATGGCGTATTTGGAATGATCGGCATGCGGCTGTTTGAGCAGAACCGTGAGAAAACAGCGTATTTTGTACTGATCGCAGCAGTGATACAGATGTTTTCCCTGACAACCGCACGTACACAGGGAACCGTGATGCTCATCCGTATCTGGCAGGGAAAGGCGGTACTTGCATCGACACTTTTACCGCTTCTGTTTTATATGGGAATGAAGCTGTACTGGAAGGAATGGGAGAAGGCAGACTGGGTATTTCTGGTAAGCATCCTGCTTGCCTGCTGTCTCGTTTCATCCATGGGGATCATGCTTGGTGCGATCATGACGGGCATTATGGGACTGATCGTTGCAATCCGGGAACGCAGACTGCGGACACTGATCGGAATGCTGCTTTGCTGCATACCGAACCTGTTGTATGCCGGAATCTATCTGGTGATACGTTAGGAGGTGGTGTCGATGAAGGAATTATTTGTTACGGTTATGAAAAATGTCTGGCAGATGAAGGATGAATTTTTTGGGACAGGCATATATCTGATCCTGTTTCTGGTGTCTGTATTCTTCTTCGCATCCATGGAGAGGGATAAAAAGAAGCAGCACTGGTTTTTAGGTTATACCGGCTTGTTTGCAGTGATCTATGCATGTCCGGTCACAGCTGGGATTATCATGAAGTACTGTATCGGTAAGGAAGTGTACTGGAGAATGTTCTGGCTGCTTCCGATTACGGTTATGATCGCATATATGTTTACCTGTGGGATCGCTCAGATAAAGGGACATACGAAGAAGCTTTTGGTTTTACTGCTTGTCGTGACCTCCATTGCTGTGACGGCAGGCAGCCACTGCGTGTACCGGAACGGAGTATTTGAAAAGGGACCCAATCCATATAAGCTGAATCAGGACATCTTGGTAGTCTGCGATGCGATTGAAGCGGATGCAGCATCAAATGGAATAGAAGAAAAGGGCGTGATCGTGCCGGCAGCATTATCGGCCGGGATCCGGCAGTATGATGCAGCGATCCGTATGCCATATGGCCGGAATGCACTGCGTGGCGAGAAGCTTTCGAAGCTGGCAAGCAAGATCTACTGGAATATCAATGCAGACAGGATCGATGCACAGGCACTTGCTTTTTATGCGTATGAAGGAAGTTATCCGTATCTAGTCTACCGCGCGGATGCGGACAGTAAGGCACAGATAGAAGCGGCAGGCTATACGATGATCGCAGACGTTGGCAATTACTATGTCTATCGTCTGACAGATGATGCGATGCAGGATAGTGACTGGCTGATCACACAGTATGGTCATGCAGATGGCAACCAGCAGATGTTTTATACGATGCAGGATCACAAGGGACATCTGGTTGTGATCGATGGCGGCTGGATCGATGGAGCCGCTGAGGTGCGGACGGTGATCGAGACACTGGGCAATCATGTTGATGACTGGCTTTTAACACATCCGCATGACGATCATATCGGTGCTTTTTGTGAGATCTATGACGATCTTGGATCGATGAAGATCGATCATGTCTATGCAGTCGATATGGCATCCCCGGAGTTATGTTTAAAAAATGCCTCCTGGGATGGCGTCGATATGTACCGCAGATTCCTTTCGATGGATATCAGCCAGTTAGAATATGTACACAGTGGGGATGAGATCTCTGTTGGAGATACGACGATCGACATCTTAAGTGCATATGAGGATAAGATCGATGAGCTGTCGAATGATCTGCAAAACGATGGAGCCATGATGTTTCGGATGAACGGAAAAAGCGAGACGATGCTGTTTTGCTCGGATGTAGGAAAGCATGTCAGTGATTATCTGCTGGAAAAATATAAGGATACGTTAAAAGCCGACTATTTACAGATGGGACACCATGGAAACGGTGGATTAAAGGCAGATTTCTATGAGCAGGTACATCCCAAGGTTGCATCTTTTGATGCACCGGACTGGCTGATGGAGGATGAGCAGGGAATCTACACCACGCCTGCGAATAAGAAGCTGATGGAAGATATGGGAAGTGAAGTGCGAAGCTTTTCGACCGCACCAAACAGCCTGATTTTACGATAAAATGCAATCAAATTAGGAGAAATTATGTTAGATTACAATTTTTCACTGGAAAATCTGAGATTTCACTTAACAAAGAGGAATACCCTTGTTTTTTATGGCTGGTACCGGGAGAATAATCCGGATCACCGAAGTCTGCGTGTCTGTCTGGATGCGCAGGAATTAGAGCTTACCGAACATGTCCGCCGCGGCATAGAGATCCGTCAGAAGTATCTGAATTATCAGGCGGACATCAATGAGGAAGTAGTTGGTGAGGTGACATTACCAAAGGACTGGAAGTCATCTTCTAAGCTTACCATTATCTGTGTACATGAAGCAGAAGAGAAGATCATACGGACGATCACCGTGAAAAAACTGATCTCCATGCAGGAGCGTGTGGATTATTATCTGGAAACAGAAAATCTGTCAGAGAACACGTTAACCTTCAGTGGCTGGGCAATGGCAGAAGGAGAAGTGACCTTTACCTTGAAGAATCAGAAGGGCAGGGAGCTTAAGACACAGGTAGAACGCTATTACCGCAAGGATGTCATGGCAGTCTACGAGGATGCCGCAGAAGGCGTGCAGGCGGGATTTAAGGTGACAGCACCGGCTGAGGGAAGCAGCTTTGAGCTTCTGATGCAGTGTGGGGAGCGTAAGAGCGTATACCGCTGTACGGCATCTGCACTGGCACATGGAAAGACACAGGCAGGGGCAGCAGAGCCCGGAATGATCAAAAAGATCGCAGCGTATTACCAGAGACATGGATTAAAGGGCACGATTGATCATGCGCGTGCAAGACTGTTCCGCCAGTCGGATGAGAAGTATAATATCTGGAGAAAGCAGTACCTCTACTCTGAGGAGCAGTTAGAGGCGCAGAGACAGGAGCATTTTTTCTATGAACCGGTATTCTCTATCGTGATACCGGTCTATCAGACCCCGGAACGTTATCTGCGTGCGATGATCGATTCCGTGATCGCACAGACCTATGCGAAGTGGGAGCTTTGCCTTGCAGACGGTGGCGGGGCTGAAAGCCGTGTCAGAACGATCTTAGAAGAGTATCACAACAAGGATGCCAGAATCCGTTATGAGCTTTTAGCAAGCAACGACGGAATCTCGCAGAATACGAATGCAGCCTTAAAAATGGCACAGGGCGATTACATCGTTTTTGCAGACCATGATGATCTGATCGCACCGGAAGCACTCTATGAATGTGTGAAGGTCTTACAGGAAGATCCTGGCTTAGAAATGATCTATACGGATGAGGATAAGGTTGACATGAAAGGGAAGTCATTTTTTGAACCGAACTTTAAGCCGGATCTGAACATCGATCTGTTATGCAGTGTGAATTATATCTGTCATCTTTGTGTGGTGAAGAAGGAATTATTGCAGCGTGTCGGAATGCTGCGGCCGGAGTTTGACGGTGCACAGGATCATGATTTTATCTTAAGATGCGTGGAAGGAGCGAACCGTGTACATCATATCCCGAGAGTGTTATACCACTGGAGATGCCATATGAATTCCACCGCACAGAACCCGGAGAGCAAGCTGTATGCTTTCGAAGCAGGAAGACGGGCGGTTGAGGAGCATTACCGTAGGCTTGGAATTCCCGCGACAACGGAGCATGCCAGATATTATGGCATGTATCATACGACATATCACTGGCAGGAACAGCCGCTGGTGTCGATTCTGATCCCGAATAAGGATCATATCGAGGATCTGAAGACGTGTATGAACTCGATCATCGAGAAATCAACCTATCGGAACTTTGAATTTATCATTATCGAGAATAACAGTACCGAGGCGTCCACCTTTGCGGCATATAAGCAGTTAGAAGCGGACTATGCGTTTGTCCATGTCGTTTATTACGATGGGGACTTTAACTTCTCGAAGATCAATAACTTCGGAGCGCAGCATGCGAACGGTTCCTATTATCTGCTGCTGAATAATGACACCGAGATCATCAGTCCGGATACGATCACGGAGATGCTTGGCTATTGTATGCGTGAGGACGTCGGCATCGTAGGTGCAAAGCTCTGTTATTCGGATGATACGATCCAGCATGCAGGTGTCGTGATCGGATTTGGCGGGATTGCAGGCCATACCTTTATCGGTTCTTCCCGCTATGACATCGGTTACCAGTCGCGTATTATCTGCGCACAGGATTATTCCGCAGTGACCGCAGCATGTATGATGACGAAAAAGGAAGTGTTTGATGCAGTCGGAGGACTGACAGAGGAACTTAAGGTGGCATTTAATGATATTGATTATTGCTTGAAGGTCCGTGAACTTGGAAAACTGGTGGTATATGATCCATATGCAGAGCTTTACCACTATGAGTCGAAGTCGCGTGGACTTGAGGATACCCCGGAAAAGGTGGAGCGGTTCCAGCGTGAGATCGCAGTATTCCAGGAGCGGTGGCCGAAGATCTTAAAATCCGGAGATCCGTATTTCAATCCGAACCTGTCCTTAGATAAAGCGGATTTTTCTTTGAAGTAGACCATGTGGAAATGTTTTCACATGCGAAGAGAAAGGCATGGGAATTATTATGATGAAAGTATATATCTGTCCAAACTGTGGCTGGCTTCGGGCAGTCTCAAGGCGGAAGGATGTAGAGTGCTTCAAATGCGGGGAAAAGCAGATGGAGCTTACGAAAATGACATATGAAAAATATGCGTTCTTAAATGAAAAAGAACGTCAGGATTATTCGGAGAGCTGGATGTATATTCATAAAAAGGGAAAAGTTTGATATGAAGATTACAGGTTATAAAATAAAAAAAGCAGTCCTTTACCTGAAGCATTATGGCTGGAAGCGGTTCTGGGTGCGTGTGGCGGAACGGTTAGAGCCGGACGAAGTACAGTATGATCCGTGGTATCAGAAGCATAAGATCACGCAGGAAGAATGGAACAGGCAGAGGGAAGATGCCGACAACTGGGAGAACCGTCCGCTTTTTAGTATCTGTGTTCCGGTCTATCAGACACCGGAGCTGTTCTTACGGCAGATGATAGAGTCCTTACAGGCACAAAGCTATACGAACTGGCAGCTCTGCCTTGCAGATGGTTCGCAGGATGATTCCGTAGAAAGACAGATCCTTACACACTGGCAGGAAGAGAAGCGTATCAGTTACAGACATCTTCCTGAGAACCTTGGGATTGCGGGAAATACAAATGCAGCATTGGAATTGGCAGCGGGAGAGTGGATCGGACTGTTAGACCATGATGATACGCTTGCACCGGATGCCCTGTATGAGGTGCTTGCCAATGCGGGTATCAATCCTGCAGCAGCATCAAAGGCATATGCATATGATGATGCATACTGGGCATGCCACAGGCAGCCGGATGTGATCTACACTGATGAAGATAAGGTATCACAGGACTTAAAAAAGCATATCAAGGCACACTGGAAGCCGGACTACAGCCCGGATCTTTTACGGTCGAACAATTATATCACACATTTTTTTGTGGCAAAAAGAGAGATCGTAGAAAAGGCAGGCGGTTTTGATCCGGCATTTGACGGCGCACAGGATTATGATTTTATTTTCCGCTGCATACAGGAAGCACATCATGTCGGACATGTTCCGAGAATCCTGTATCACTGGAGAACTTCGGAGGGCTCTACCGCGGATAACCCGATCAGCAAGCAGTATGCATTTGAGGCGGGTAGACGGGCGATTGCAGAGAATATGAAGCGTCAGGGCATAGCCTGTAAGGTAGAACAGACGAAGAATTTAGGCTTTTACCGGGTGATCTATCCGGTTACCGGCACGCCGCTTGTTTCGATTATCATACCGAATAAGGATGAGGCAGCGACCCTTTCGACCTGCCTTTCCTCGATCGCAAAAAGCAGCTATCCGAATCTGGAAGTAATTATCGTAGAGAATAACAGTACCGATCCTGAGACCTTTGCTTATTACGAAAAACTGACCGGACAGCCGTATACGAAGGATGGCATCTTAGAAGGAACCTTTGCAGGCACAGGAAAGATTAAGGTAGTAACCTGGGCAGGTAAGTTTAACTATTCCGCGATCAACAATTATGGTGCACGTTATGCGGACGGGGAATATCTGGTCTTACTGAATAACGATATTGAACTGCGGACGACAGACTTTATCGAAGAACTGTTAGGCAACTGCCAGCGTAAGGATGTTGGAATCACAGGTGCAAGGCTGGTATATGATGACCATACCGTACAGCATGCAGGGATCGTGGTCGGAATCGGTGGAATTGCCGGCAATATGTTTGTCGGTCTGCCGGAGGAGCGGGACGGCTATCTGCATCGTGCCGTGATACAGACGAATTACAGTGCTGTGACCGCGGCATGTCTGATGGTAAAACGCAGTATCTTCGATGAAGTGGGCGGTCTGACCGAGGAGTTAGAGGTTGCGTTTAATGATGTAGACTTCTGTCTGAAGGTCAGAAAGCTGGGGTATCTGGTGGTTTATGATCCGGCGGTTTTGGCATATCATTATGAGTCAAAGTCCCGTGGAAGTGAAGATACGGTAGAAAAGGTACAACGGTTTGAGCGGGAAATTGCCTATATGAAGCAAAAATGGCAGGATATTTTCACGTATGGTGATCCATACTATAATCAGAATCTTACACTGACGAAGTCAAACTATTCTTTAAAACAGAATCACACATAAATTTAAGAAATTTTAAGAAAGTTTTGATTGTTGTTTAAAACACCATATTGTATCATTAAGACAATATATGGAAGTTCGTTAGAGTGGATGCTATCGTTTATATGAGGTAATACATGTATAAAAAAGAGAAAAGAAGCTGGATGAAGCATATCGATTTTACGATTGCCGATATCCTGTGTTTACAGGCAGCATTTATTATATCTTATTTCATCCGACTGGGATTTATGGTTCCATACAAGAATGAGCCATATCAGAGACTGGCGATTATTTTACTGATGCTGGACATCTGTGTGGTCTTTTTCGTGGAGACTTATCAGGGAATCCTGCGCAGGAATCACTGGCAGGAGTTAAAGGCGGTACTGATGCACTGTACCGTGATTTTCCTTGGGATGACATCCTATGTCTGGGTGACGAAGCAGTCGGAGATCTATTCCAGACAGATCCTTCTGGTATTCTGGGGACTGTCGATCGTTTTTGAATATGTCGAGCATTGTGCATTAAAGATCTGGGTCCGCAAAAGACTTCGGAATGCAAAGAACCAGTCTGCGATGATCATTGTTACGACAGATGAGAGAGTGGAACAGTGTATTAAGGATTTTGAGAGCAACCGTTACCGGGAGTTTATTGTCCGAGGCGTAGTGGTCGTGGATAAGGACCGCAAGGGTGAGGTCATCCGCGAGATACCGGTTGTTGCGAATGCGGATGACTTTTTTGAATATGTCCGTACGAACGTGGTGGATGAAGTGTTTATCAACGGGAATTCTATCGACAGCAGCGAGGCACTTGCCGAGGATCTATTAGAGATGGGTGTAACCGTGCACTTTAAGCTGGTGCATGAGTCGAAGCTGATGCCGAACAAGGTGATCGAGGAATGTGGGAATTATATGGTGCTGACTTCTAGTATGTGCATTGCCAGTCCGAGACAGCTGTTTATCAAGCGGTGTATGGATATTTGCGGAAGTCTCATCGGACTTGTGATCATGGGAATTGCATTTCTTATTTTCGCACCGGTCATTAAGCATCAGTCACCGGGACCAATCTTTTTTTCGCAGATCCGTGTTGGAAAAAATGGAAGAAAGTTCAAGATTTATAAGTTTCGCTCAATGTATACCGATGCAGAGGAACGGAAG
>JALERL010000042.1 GCA_022764465.1 Lachnospiraceae bacterium
GGTGTTGTCGTGAAGCTGGTACGGGAATACTTTGCCGGAGAGGGCGCGAAATAAATTCTACTTGACAGCATAGAATATAGTGTTATAGTTATAACAGTGTTATGTAACACTGTTATGGAACGGAGGAAAACGTGACAAAGCCATTAGAAGATACTTCACAGAGGATTCTTATGTGTGCGAAGCAGGAATTTTTAGAAAAGGGATTTTCCGATGCATCGCTGCGTTCGATCGCGGCAAAGGCAGGAACGACAACCGGTTCGATCTACTCGAGGTTTGGCGGGAAGGAAGAGCTGTATGCTGCGATCGTTGAGCCGGCAGCAGATCATGTGGCAGGAATGTTTGAAGAGATACAAAAAGAGTTTCACCAGATGGATGCAACGGAACAATCGAAGCTGCTTGAATCATATGCAACGAGCGGAATGGAGCAGATGTTAGACTACATATATGACCATTTCGAGGAATTCCAGATCCTTTTGGATGCTTCCTATGGAACGAAGTTTCAGGATTTTGTAGAACACTTGGTAGAGCTTGAGACGGAATATACCTACAAATATCTCGATGCGATCCGGTTTCAGAAGGAAGGAAGCTTTCTGACACGGGAGTTCACACACATTATGAATAAGGCATTGTTCGAAAGCTACTTTGAGGTCGTGCGTCATAAGATGCCGAAGGAAAAAGCAGTTTCTTATATCCGCATGTTAGAGCAGTACCATTATGCGGGCTGGGATTCGATCTTTCGCAGTGCCACAGGGGAATCAGATACTTGAAGAAATAGGCTGTCTGTTCGGTGAGCCGGAGGGCAGCCTTATTTTAAAACCAATGGTTAGTCAATACTAATTTCTGTGAGATAACACTAATGATAGAAATTATCAAAAGGAGAAAGTGATATGAAAAATGATGCGAAACTAAAAGGAAAAGACCTGATCAACATTGGTATCTACGCTGCAATCTACTGCGTGATCATGACGGCGATCGCAATGCTTGGCTTTATCCCGATCATGATGCCGCTTTTATGTGTGCTTGTGCCGTTACTGGGTGGCATTCCGATGATGCTTTTTATGACAAAGGTGTCGAAGTTTGGAATGGTAACGATCTATTCTATCATCGTCGGACTGTTTTTATGGATCACCGGAATGGGTTACTGGCCATTTATCTTTGGAATTGTTTTCGGATTTCTCGCAGATCTGATCGCAAAAAGCGGCAGCTATAAGAGCAGCAGGAAGACAATTCTCAGCTATGCGGTGTTCTGTCTGGTGGTCTTTGGTAACTTTATCCCACTTTTTATCAATGCGGAGAAATACTTTGAGACAAGACAGAGCTTTGGAGATGAATATATTACTTCGCTTTCTTCGATTATGAGCCATACCTGGTTAGCACCGGTACTTTGCGTGGCTACACTGGTATGTGGTCTGATCGGTGGATTTATCGGAAGAGCAGTTTTGAAAAAGCACTTTGAAAAGGCAGGAATCGCATAATGCAGGCGGTGTTACAGGCGGATGTAGGACACAGAGGTGTTGTGCTTGATCCGCGGACGAAGATTTTTTTACTGTTTACGATCGCGCTGTTTGTGCTCGGTGGAGCGGGAGGAGATCTGCTTGACCGTTATGTTGCCTGTTTTTGCATGCTGCCGTTTGTGCTGTTTCTGCTTGCGAAAAAGTGGAAACGTGCATGCATCTATCTGGTGATTTATCTGGCAGCCTATGGATCGTTTGTTTACTTTGGACCGCGTACGACAGGAATTGCAAACTTCCTGCTTCTGGCGGTATGCGGTATCTTATCCCGCTTTTTGCCAAGTATCATGTTAGGTCAGTATCTGATCGAGACAACAACGGTCAGTGAGTTCCATGCCGCAATGAACCGGATGCATGTAACCGAGAAGATCTCGATTCCGTTGTCTGTCATGTTCCGGTTTTTCCCGACCGTGGCAGAGGAATTTGCTTCGATCAATGCAGCAATGCGGATGCGTGACATCCGTTTTGGTGGGAAAAATGCGGCTAAAATGATCGAATACCGCATGATTCCGCTGATGGTATGTTCGGCAAAGATCGGAGAAGAGTTAAATGCCGCTGCGTTGACACGCGGACTTGCAGGAGATGTGCGACGGACAGATATCTGTGAGATCGGATTTCATTTACAGGATCTGATATTTTTTGTACTGGGACTGATCCCATATGTGGTATGCGTTGTGGGACTATTTCAATAGCATAGAAAAAGTGAAAGTAGGAGAACAGATATGATACAGATACAACATGTCAGCTTTGAATACGCAAATGCAGAAAAGGGAGCACTTTATGATGTTTCCTTAGAGATCCGGCCGGGGGAATGCGTGCTGCTCTGCGGGGAGTCCGGGTGTGGCAAGACAACGATCACACGATTATTAAACGGACTGATCCCACACTTTTACGAAGGAAATCTGTCCGGTTCTATCCGGGTCAACAATCTGGATGTAAGGAACGAAGAACTCTATACGATCGCAAGAACGGTCGGAAGTGTATTCCAGAATCCGCGCAGCCAGTTTTTCTGCCTGGATACAACGAGTGAGCTTGCCTTTGGATGTGAAAATATGGGACTGCCAAAGGATGAGATCTTAGCCCGGATCGATCAGGTGACGAGGGCGTTTCATCTAAAAAAAATGCTCGGACGCAATATCTTTGAATTATCAGGCGGAGAAAAACAGCGCATCGCCTGTGCCGGTGTATCGGCAGTACAGCCGGAGGTGCTGGTGCTTGACGAACCGACTTCGAATCTGGATGTCGATGCGATCGAAGAGCTAAAGCAGATCCTGCTTTACTGGAAGGCACAGGGGAAGACGATCGTCATCGCAGAACACAGACTCTACTGGTTGAAGGAGATCTGTGACCGTGTGGTTTATCTGGATCACGGTAAGGTCGGATTTGATCTGCCGATGCAGGAGTTTGTGCAGTTTTCCACAAAACGGTTACAGGAACTTGGGTTACGGGCGCTTATGATGGAGCATGATACATTTCCGGAAGAAGAAAGCAGGTCAAAAGAGAAAATCCGGCTTTTGGATTACCGGTTCTGCTATGCAAAGTCCGGGCATCCGGCACTGGCACTATCGGATCTGGCAGTACCCGCAGGCAGTGTGATCGCAGTGACCGGGCATAATGGAGCAGGAAAGTCTACGTTTCTCCGCTGTATGTGCGGCTTAGAGAAGAAGTTTGCCGGAACAACCGTCCTGCATGGCAGTAAAAAGCAGCGCAGGCAGATGTTAAAGGAATGCTACATGGTCATGCAGGATGTCAATCACCAGCTGTTTTGTGAGAATGTTGCAGACGAAGTGGCACTGGGCATGGCACAGGAGAATAAGGAGCAGGTGGAAGCTGTTTTGCAGGAACTGGATCTGACCGAATTTGCAGACCGTCATCCGATATCGTTATCCGGTGGACAAAAGCAGCGTGTTGCGATCGCTTCTGCCTTATTAGCAAATAAGTCTGTGCTGATCTTTGATGAACCGACCAGTGGTCTGGACTATCGTCATATGAAGCAGACGGCGGAGCTGTTTTGCGGACTGCAAAAGAAGAACTGTACGACATTTATTATCACGCATGATCCGGAACTGATCGAACGGTGCTGTACACATGTCTTACATATGGAGCATGGGACATTGCAGGAATTCTATCCGCTGACTGCAGAAAATGAAGCATTATTTGAGAAGCAGTTTCGTTTCTCATAAGAAAAGGAAGGGAAGAAAATGAAGGAGAAAAAACAGAGTGCATTAGCAGGGCTTTTTGCATATGCCGGCAATTATAAGTATCTGACGATCACATCGTGGATCTTATCGGCGGTCAGTGCATGGATTGCCCTTGTGCCATTTTACTTTATCTGGAAGATCATCAAAGAGGTGCTTGACGTAGCACCGGATTATGGAAATGCCACACACCTTGCTGCGTATGGCTGGAAAGCAGTCGGATTTGCCATTTTATCAATGTTTCTTTATATCTGCGGGCTGATCTGTTCACATCTGGCGGCCTTTCATGTGCAGGCAAATATCCGATCGGAATTGATGCGCCACATTCTGACACTGCCGCTTGGCTTTATGGATCAGGAGGGAAGCGGCAGGATCCGTAAGATCGTAAATGACAGCAGTGCTGCAACAGAAACCTATCTCGCGCATCAGCTCCCGGATCGTGCCGGAGCAGTTGCAACACCGGTTGGTCTGGCAGTGCTTTTATTTGTCTTTGACTGGCGGCTTGGTCTGCTTAGTCTGATCCCGGTTGTGCTTGCGTTCCTGTTTATGGGAAGCATGATGGGAGAGAGCATGAAAAAGAAGATGGAGGAGTATCAGAACTCCTTAGAGGAGATGTCGAGTGAGGCAGTCGAATATGTCCGTGGTATCCCGGTTGTAAAGACCTTCGGACAGTCCGTCTTTTCTTTTAAGCGGTTCAAAAAAGCAATCGATAATTATGAAAAGTGGACGATCGCCTATACCAAGGAACTGCGTGTTCCGATGACAGCCTATACGACGGTTATTAATGCGACCTTCGCAATCTTAATCGCAGCAACGTACTTTTTTACAAGTAAGGGAACAGATGCCGGATTCTTATTAAACCTGCTGTTTTATATCATCATCACACCGATCATAACAGTTACGATGAATAAGATCATGTATTCGAGTGAGAATCAGATGATCGTTGAGGATGCACTGACACGTATCCATTCGATCACAGATAGACAGCCGCTGCCGGAGAGTGCATCACCAAAGCAGCCAAAGGATATGTCCATTACGTTTGATCAGGTATCCTTCCGGTATGAGGATGCCACGAAGGATGCACTTCATCAGGTGGACCTGCAGATCAGGGAAGGAGAACATGTTGCGTTTGTCGGACCATCCGGTGGAGGAAAGACAACACTTGCAAGTCTGGTTGCCCGTTTCTTTGACGTGACTGAGGGTAAGATAGAGATCGGTGGTGTCAATGTGAAGGACATTTCAAGCGAAAAACTGATGGATACGGTATCTTTTGTATTTCAGGACAGTAAGCTCCTTAAAATGTCGATCTTCGACAATGTGCGTATGGGCAAAAAAGATGCGACGAGAGAGGAAGTGCTTGCAGCATTAAAGAGTGCACAGTGTGAGGATATTATCGAAAAGCTTCCGGATGGAATTGACACTGTGATCGGAAGTAAGGGAACCTATGTATCAGGTGGTGAGGCACAGAGAATCTCAATTGCACGTGCCATGTTAAAAAATGCACCAATTCTGATCTTAGATGAAGCAACCGCTTTTGCTGACCCGGATAATGAAGCGAAGGTGCAGGAGGCATTTTCGAATCTGTCAAAGGGAAAGACCGTCCTTATGATTGCACATCGTCTGTCTTCTGTCAGTGGTGCAGACCGGATCTGTGTCTTAAAGGATGGTGAGATTGCAGAAATGGGAACACATGAGAAGCTGCTTTCCGATCAGGGACTGTATGCACACATGTGGGAAGAATACAATAAGTCAGTTTGTTGGAAGGTAGGTGCTTAGTGTGAAACTGAAAGAAAAATTAAAGCATAAATATGCGCTCTCGGATCAGGGCGCAAAGGACATGATAAAGGCATTTATCAGTGTGACATTTTCGGACATTGTTCTGATGTTTCCGGTCGGCATGCTCTATTTTCTGGTAAAGGATTATTTAGACGACAGTTTAAAGGGGCACGGAGGATTCTATCTGATGGGCAGCCTGATTTGTCTTGCACTGATCGCGCTGACAACGTATATCCAGTATAATGCGACTTTTTTATCCACTTATGTAGAAAGCGGCGTGCGACGGATCACGCTTGCTGAGAAGATGCGTAAGATCCCATTGTCATTTTTCGGGAAAAAGGATCTGTCGGATCTGACGAGTACGATCATGGCAGACTGTGCGACCATGGAAACGGCATCCTCCCACTTTATCCCGGAACTGATCGGAGCATGTGTCTCGACAGCACTGGTAGCAGTCAGCCTCTTTTTCTTTGACTGGCGGATGGCGCTTGCAGCACTCTGGGTACTTCCGGTGTCCTTTTTGATCGTTGGATGCTCCGGCAATATCCAAAGAAGGATCGGACAAAAGCAGATGAGCCTGAAAATGGACTGCGCAGACGGAATACAGGAGTGCTTAGAAACCGTGCGGGATCTGCGTTCGAACAATGCAGAGGATGAATATATGGAAGGGCTGGAGAAGAAAATACGTGCGGTAGAAAAGCATGCGGTCGTGACAGAGCTTATGATGGCAGTCTTCGTATCAAGTGCCCAGATGCTTCTAAAGCTTGGAATTGCAACGACAGCATTAGTCGGAGGTGTGCTGCTTGCCAATGGCAGTCTGGATCTTTTAACCTTTTTCATGTTTTTACTTCTGGTATCAAGACTGTATGATCCGATGCAGATCTCGTTACAGAATCTTGCGGCAATGATCAGTACCGATGTCCAGTGCAAGCGTCTGGATGAGATCCTTTCCCATGAAGTGCAGACCGGAGAGACGGCGATGAACCCGGATGGATATGATATTACATTTTCAAATGTTGGCTTTGCTTATGATGACAAGGAAAGTGTGTTAAAGGATGTTTCTTTTACCGCAAAGCAGGGCGAGGTGACAGCACTGATTGGACCATCCGGTGGTGGAAAGACGACAGTTTCCAGATTGGCATCAAGGTTCTGGGATATCAGTCAGGGTAAGATCTGTGTCGGTGGCATGGATATTTCGAAGATCGATCCGGAGACGTTACTGTCTCTCTATGCGATCGTTTTTCAGGATGTCACACTGTTTAACAATTCGATCATGGAAAATATCCGTGTCGGTAAGGCAGATGCGACGGATGAGGAAGTCATGGCGGCTGCCAAGCTGGCGCACTGTGAGGAGTTTGTAGCGAAGCTTCCGGAAGGCTATCAGACGATGATCGGAGAGAACGGTTCGGAATTATCCGGTGGAGAGCGTCAGCGTATCTCCATTGCAAGAGCCTTTTTAAAGGATGCACCGATCATACTGTTAGACGAAGCAACGGCATCACTTGATGTAGACAACGAGACACTCATACAGGAATCCTTATCACGGCTGATCAAAAATAAGACCGTTATGATCATTGCGCACCGTATGCGTACCGTGGCAGATGCAGATAAGATCGTCGTCTTAAAGGATGGCGTGGTTGCAGAGAGCGGCACTCCGGGTGAATTAGCCCAAAGCGGCGGCATCTATGCACATATGGCAGATACCCAGCGTAAGGCGGCAGACTGGAGACTGTAGTGTAAATCTGTTTTACAGATCTTAGAATAGGATATGAATTTAATATTTATAGCATGGATTTGATTTTTCTTCCCATACACCTTCGTTACAATGAAACTACATTCATAATAAAGGAGGATATGTATGGGAAGAGTTTTTAAGACCAGGATTCTTGCAGCAGTACTGGCGGTACTGGTAGCACTGGGAAGTGTTGCAGTCCTGCCGGAGGATGTCTGTGCAGCAGGAAAAAAGGTAACGCAGATCACAGTGTCTGCAAAAGCAAAGACGATGTACATAGGGGATAAGTACACGCTTAAAGTAAAAAGTGTAAAGCCCAAGAAGGCATCTGCGGCAGTCAGCTACAAATCAAGCAATACAAAGGTAGCAGCCGTAGACAAAAAGGGGAAGATTGTTGCAAAGAAAAAAGGAACGGCAACGATCACGGTAACATCAAAGTCAAACAAAAAAGTGAAGGCAAAATGCAAGATTACCGTAAAGCAGCAGGTAAAGAAGATTACCGTAAAAAATGTAAAGAAGGGAAAGCTTTCCCTGAAAAAGGGCAAGACCTTTACCTTGAAATGCAGTGTCTCACCTTCTACGGCAGATAGCAGGAAGCTGACCTATACTTCCGGAAATAAGAAGGTGGCAACGGTTGACAAAAAGGGTAAGATCAAGGCAGTGAAAGAAGGAACTGCGAAGATTACGATCCGTTCTGCAGATAAGAAAGCGAAGACCGTTATTACGGTTACAGTGCCAAAGACAGCCAAAAAGGATGTGAAGGTCACCAAGGTAACAGTAACACCTGCAAAGAAGACACTGACAGCAGGGGATACGACCACTTTAAAGGCAGCAGTGTCACCTTCGAATGCAACGAATAAGAAGGTAACATGGACAAGCAGCAATAAATCAGTTGCAACCGTAAGCAGTACAGGTAAGGTTAAGGCGGTCAAGGCAGGAACAGCAAAGATTACCGCTACAGCAGCAGATGGAAGTAAAAAGTCCGCAGCCTGTACGATTACGGTAAAAGCAAAAGCAGTCACACCAACACCGGATCCAACACCAGATCCGACACCGGATGAGGATAATCCGTTGGTTATTCCGGAAGGACATCATCTTGTATGGAGAGATGAGTTTAATGGAACAGAATTAAATACAGATGACTGGAACTATGAATTCCATGAGCCGGGCTGGGTAAACAATGAACTTCAGTCTTATGGTGATTCTAAGGATAATGTATATGTAAAGGATGGAAAGCTTGTCATCCAGGCATTGAAGGACGCAGATGGAAATTACACATCCGGCCGTATTACAACACAGAACAAGCATGACTTCAAGTATGGAAGATTTGAAGCAAAACTGAAAGTACCACAGGGTCAGGGATTCTTACCGGCATTCTGGATGATGCCAACCAATGAGAGCCTTTACGGACAGTGGCCAAAATGTGGTGAGATTGACATTATGGAAGTGCTGGGACATAAGACGAATACAGTATATGGATCCCTGCATTACGGCGAACCACAGAGAGACTGTCAGAAATCCTATACACTGGAAAGTGGTGATTTTGCAAATGAGTATCATGTATTCGCGTGTGAATGGGAACCGACTGAGATCCGCTATTATGTAGATGGTATTTTATATAATAAGACAAGCCGCTGGTTCACAAAGAAGGAAGAATTTGGAACTGTAACGTATCCGGCACCATTTGACCAGCCATTTTATATGATCTTAAATCTGGCAGTTGGTGGAACATGGCCTGGTAATCCGGACAGCACAACAACCTTTGATGAGAAGGCACGGTTATGTGTTGATTATGTCCGGGTATATCAGAAGGACAGCTATAATGAAGATGTTGAGATGCCGGCAGAAGATCTTACTTTCCGTGATCCGGACAGCAATGGAAACTATATTGTAAATGGTGATTTTTCAACAGTGGAGACTCTGCCGGATGGAGAAAACTGGCAGTTTATGACAGCGCAGGGTGGAGAAGCAACCGCACAGATTGCAGACAATACCATGACAATCAAGACAACAGCAGCCGGTGATGTGGATTATAGTGTACAGCTGGTACAGCCGGGACTGCCAATGATCCCGCATGCCAAGTATGAGCTTTCGTTTGATGCAAGTGCCGGTGATGCGAGAACAATGGTGGTTGACATTTCTGCACCGGATAAGGGCTATAGCCGTTATTTTGCGGATACAACCGTGAATCTTACAACAGAGAAGCAGAACTTTACGTATGTCTTTGATATGGCAGATGAGGGGGATGTAAATGGACGGTTAGAGTTCAATCTTGGAAAACAGCCATCAACCGCGGATGTGAATATTTCAAATGTCATATTAAAAAAGATCGGGGAAGCAGATACCGTAGAGAAAGTAAAGAGCATGCTGCCGGATGGCAATTATGTCTACAATGGAGAATTCCAGCAGGGCAGAGACAGAATGGACTACTGGAAGGTAGAAAGCACCTGTGCGGGCGCAGCAGCAGCCGTGACCAATGAAGCAAATGTGCGGGAGTTAAAGGTATGTGTTCCGGATACCGCAGCATCCTTAGATCAGGTTATTGTAAAACAGGACGAAATTGCAATTACCGGTAATAAGGATTATATGTTAGTGTTTGATGCATATGCTGATCGTGCGGAAAATATCCAGGCAAGGGTTGCAGGACAGGTATTTGATGCTGTGCTTACAACAGAAAAGCAGACCTTTAAGTATGAATTTAAGACAGCAGAGGAATTAAATGGAACGATTCTGGAATTCCTGCTTGGAACTCCGGGAACAATCTATCTGGATAATGTACGGATCCAGGAAAATGCATTATTGCTTAACGGAGATTTTTCGGATGGCCTGAAGGGATTTGAGTTCTTTGCAGACGGATCAGCAACAGCGAATGCCGCAGTGGATGAGATGAATGGCGAGGATAAGGTCGCAGCGATTGAAATCTCTAATACAGGAAAACAGGACTGGATGATCCAGTTAAAACAGAATAATATCAAGCTGGAACAGGGAAAATGGTACCGGATCAGCTTCGATGCCAAGTCTACAAGGGAACGAGCTATCATGTACGCATTACAGCGTGATGGATCTGCTGACAATGACTGGACTCCATATTCCGGAACCCAGAAGATCAGCTTAACCGGTGAGTATCAGCATTTTTCCACAGAGTTCCAGATGAAGGGAGAAACCGATCCAAAGACGATCTTAAGTATCTCTATGGGTGCGGTAAATGACATTGTTATCACAGAAAAGCATACGGTAAGGATCGACAATGTATTGTTAGAAGAGATTGATGCACCACCGGTTGTGGAAGCACCAACAGGTGAAAATCTTCTGACCAATGGAGATTTTGCCAGTGAAGATGCTGACTGGGAAGCATATATTGATTCAACTGCTGCACAGGCAAGTGTAAGCTATGTAGATAATAAGGCAGCATTTACAATAGAGAATGCAGGTACAGAGGATTATCACGTACAGTTAAAGCACAGTGAAATGGTGCTAGAGAACGGATCGTCCTATACGGTAAAGTTCACAATCCAGTCCAGTGAAGCCAGAACGGTAAAATATGCACTGTTAGATGCACCGGCAGGTTATAAATGGTATGGTGGTGAGGACCTTACATTAGAGGCAGGTGTACCATATCAGGTAGAAAAAGAAATTACGGTTTCAGAACTTCCAACCTCTGATTCGGTACAGTTCATGGTATCCATGGGTAAGATCGCAGAGGAGGATACACCTGCATCCCTGATCGAAATTTCAGATGTAAGTATTGTGAAAAAATAAGACTGATTTTAGATCTGATATAAAGAAAAAATATCACTGGAATAATTGATTCCGGTGGTATTTTTTTAGTTTTGGTGTTCTTTTTTTATTTATGTCATGAAAGTGATATATTTTTCATGAAAATGATTTTTTTTTTGAAGAAAAATAGGATAAGATAGAATTACATAATGGGATAGGGAAAATTGAAAAAGGAGTAAATGCTATGGGAAAAATGGAATTTATTGATCAGGAAGGAACATTTCGGGTAAACCAGCCGGAGGATTACAGCTATTTGTATTTTCCGGTAGCAGGAGAAAAAGGAATTAAGAGTGCAGTCACACCGAATCTGGGTGGAGACAGTAAGCTTGGACAAAACACTTTCATTATGGAACCGGTCAGTTCTGAAAATTTACATAATAACCGTTCCGGAAGAAACTTCTGGTGCAACATCAGTGGTGAAGGAATCTGGTCAGCAACCGGAGCGTCTGCACAGGCAGAGCTTGACCGTTTTCTTGGTAAGCCGGAAGAGTGTGAACTGACAGCAGGATTTATGTGGCAGACGGTGAAGAGAACATCGGATACCTATAAGATCTGCGCAGAAGTTACTTCATTTGTTCCACTTGCACATAATATTGAGATGATGCAGGTAACACTTACGAATACAGCAAAGACAGCTAAGACGGTAACTCCGGTTGCGGCAATTCCGGTTTATGGACGTAGCGCAGATAATATCAGGGATCACAGACATGTGACTTCTCTGTTACATCGTATAAAGACTACAGAATACGGGGTACAGGTGTGTCCGACCATGTCATTTGATGAGCGTGGACATAAGCTGAACCACACAACTTATTTTGTATATGGTGTTTCCGGAAAGGGAGAAGCACCAGTGGGATTTTATCCGGTGGTAGAAGACTATATCGGGGAGGGTGGAAGCTTTACCTGCCCGGCAGCCATCAAAGGCAGTGTGACACTGGTTGGTGCAGGTGTACAGATTGACGGAAAGGAAGCAGTCGGAGCACTTCAGTTTGCAGAGATCACAATCCAGCCGGGTGAATCCTGCAACTATACGGTTTTCTTAGGCGCAACAGAAAATGAACAGGAGATTGCAGAGGCGGTAGAAGCATATCGGACAAAGGATAAAGTTGATGCAGCACTGGATGAGATGAAGAAGTACTGGAAGGATAAGGTAAATGTACATTTTCATACCGGTAATGCAGACTTTGATAATTATATGCGCTGGGTCAGCTTCCAGCCGGTGTTACGAAGAATCTACGGCTGCTCTTTCCTGCCACACCATGATTATGGTAAGGGCGGAAGAGGCTGGAGAGATCTCTGGCAGGATTGTCTGGCACTTCTTATCATGGATCCGTCAGAAGTACGTCAGATGATCCTCGATAATTATGGCGGCGTGCGTATTGATGGTACAAATGCAACGATTATCGGGGAAAAGCAGGGTGAGTTTATTGCTGACCGTAATAATATTACACGTGTCTGGATGGATCATGGGGTATGGCCTTTCCTTACGACGAAGCTTTATATTGATCAGACCGGAGATCTTGAAATCTTAAACCAGACGGCAACTTACTTTAAGGATCGTCAGGTAGAACGTGGAACAGCAGCCGATGAGATTTGGAAAACGGAGGATGGAAGCGTACAAAAGGATGTGGATGGAATCGTATATAGCGGAACCATCTTAGAACATCTGCTGTTACAGAATCTTTGTGCATTCTATGAGGTAGGTGAACACAACCACATCCGGCTTCGTGGTGCAGACTGGAACGATGCACTGGATATGGCAGGAGATCGTGGGGAAAGTGTAGCATTTACCGCAGCATATGCCGGAAATTTAAGAGATCTTGCAGCTTATATTGACAGAATGAAGGATCAGCTGCAGATAAAGAAGTTCCATATTTTAAAGGAGATGCAGATACTTTTACAGGATGGAACAGATATTTATGACAGTATTGAGAAAAAGCTTGCGATTCTTTCTGAATATGCAAAGAACTGCCGGCATGAGATTTCCGGAGAAAAGATTGAGATTGATGCGGATGAACTGATTGAGAGCCTGACACATAAGGCAGACTGGATCATGGAACATATCCGCAAGAGCGAATGGGTTACCGATGGAGAAGGAAATGGCTGGTTTAACAGCTATTATGATAATCATGGCAAGGCAGTCGAGGGTGTATTTGAATCCGGAGTACGTATGATGCTGACCGGACAGGTATTTGCCATTATGAGTGGAACGGCAGAGGAAGCACAGGTTGCTTCTGTATGTAAGAGTGCAGACCGGTATCTGTATGATGCAAAGCGTGGCGGATATTGTCTGAATACGAACTTTCATGAATTAAAGGCAGATCTTGGAAGAATGTTCGGATTTGCTTATGGGGAGAAGGAAAACGGAGCTGTATTTTCTCATATGACAGTTATGTATGCAAATGCATTATATCAGAGAGGCTTTGTGAAGGAAGGATACAAGGCATTGCAGACACTTGCAGATACAGCCCTGAATACAGAAGTCAGCCGTATTTATCCGGGCATACCGGAATACTTCAATGCATCCGGCAGAGGCATGTATCATTATCTGACCGGCGCAGCCAGCTGGTATATGTTAACACTTCTGACAGAGGTATTCGGAGTTCATGGCGAAGTCGGGGATCTTGTCCTTACGCCAAAGCTTATGGCAGAGCAGTTTGATAAGGAAGGAGAAGCATCCGTACAGGTGAATTTTGCAGGACATACCTTTACGATCCGTTATCGGAATCCGGGTCATAAAGCATATGGAGATTACCAGATCAGGAAGGCATGCTGTGATGGCAGTGTGGAACTTACGATTGCGGGCAGCAATGCTTATTTGAAAAAAGAACAGCTTGCATCTCTGGGTGAAGGAACACATGAAATCATAGTAGAACTGTAAAACACAGATATTTAGGAACATGTTCCCTATATCGCTGCTGCGGCAGAAATAGACATGAGGAGTAGAAAGATGAATCTTATTTTAGACAGAAAAAAATATGCACAGACCGCAAGGCGGGCCGCAGCAGAAAGCTGCGTCCTGCTTCGCAATGAGAATCAGGCACTTCCATTGAGACGTGGCGATAAAGTAGCAGTATTTGGAAGATGTGCGGACTATTATTATAAGAGCGGACTTGGATCCGGTGGGCTGGTAAATACGGAGTATGTGGTTGGTATTCTGGATGCACTAAAGGCATGTGATGAAATTACCTTAGACGAAGCACTTTTAAAAACATATGCAGACTGGGAAGCGGAACATCCGATCAATGAAGGACATGGCTGGGGAACGGTTCCATGGTCCCAGGAAGAGATGCCTGTGACTGCTACGATGATCGAGAGCGCAAAGGATGCAGATGCAGCGATTGTTATTATCGGACGTACAGCCGGAGAAGATCAGGATAACAGCAATACGGAAGGAAGTTATCTGCTGACGAAGGCAGAACGGGATCTGTTGCAGAAAGTCTGTGCTTCCTTTGAACGGTCAATCGTGCTTTTGAATGTCGGAAATATCATAGATATGAAATGGGTAGAAGAATATCAGCCGGCAGCAGTCATGTATGTATGGCAGGGTGGTCAGGAAGGTGGCAATGGCGTTGTGGATGTTCTGACCGGTAAGACCTCACCAAGTGGAAAACTGACGGATACGATTGCATATGATATTACAGACTATCCGAGTACGCCATATTTTGGTGATGAGAAAAAGAACTATTACAAAGAAGACATCTATGTCGGATACCGTTATTTTGAGACATTTGCAAAGGATAAGGTGTTATATCCGTTTGGATATGGTATGAGTTATACAACGTTTGCTGTAGAGGCGGAATTATCTAATATTACCGACAGCAGTGTGGCAGTTTCCGGTGTGGTAACTAATACCGGAAACTGTGCAGGTGCGGAGGTTGTACAGGTATATGTGGAGGCACCGCAGGGAAGACTTGGAAAGCCTGCACGTGTGTTAGCCGGATTTTATAAGACGGAAGAACTTCTGCCATGGGGAAAGGAATCCTTTGAGATTGCGATTGCAAAGTCGTATTTTGCGTCCTATGATGACAGCGGGGTGACCGGAAACCGGAACTGCTATGTCATAGAAGAGGGAGAATATCATCTGTATGCAGGAACGGATGTAAGAAGTGCCTCTAGGATCGGTGGATGGAAGGAAGAAAAGACGATTGTTATTGAAAGCCTGAAAGAAGCATGCGCTCCGGTCGAAGAAGTTACACGTATGTATCCGGATGAAAAGGATGGCGGTTATACCGTTGCATGGGAGACTGTCCCGGTCCGGGAAAATAATGTACAGAGGCAGATCGAACAGGCACGTGACAAGACACTTGCACAAACAGGAGATCAGGGCTATCAGTTAAAGGATGTATGGGCACATAAGGTGACAATGGATCAGTTTACTGCCCAGTTAAGCGATGAGGATCTGATCTGTCTTTTTCGTGGAGAAGGCATGTGCAGTCCGAAGGTAACACCGGGAACAGCGGGAGCATTTGGTGGAGTTACGGATGAACTCCGTCATTTTGGTATCCCGGTGGCATGTTGCGCTGACGGACCATCCGGAATCCGCATGGATTGCGGAACAGAAGCATTTTCCCTGCCGAATGGAACGGCTCTTGGCTGTACCTTTAACTTACCGCTTGTAGAAGAGTTATTCCACCTGCTAGGTTATGAACTGCGGAAAAATCAGATCGACACCTTACTTGGACCGGGTATCAATATCCATAGAAATCCGCTGAACGGACGTAACTTTGAGTATATTTCAGAAGATCCGTTTTTAACCGGAAAAATGGGTGCGGTACAGTTAAAGGGAATGCACAAGGCAGGAGTAACAGGAACGATCAAGCATTTCTGTGCGAACAATCAGGAGGCACATCGTACAGAAGTGGAAGCAGTCATATCACAGCGTGCATTGCGTGAAATCTATTTAAAGGGATTTGAATTATCGGTAAAGGAAGGCAATGCAAAGTCAATCATGACGACTTATGGACCACTGAACGGCGTGTGGACGGCAGGTAACTATGAACTTTGTACGGCTATCTTACGTGATGAATGGAAGTATACCGGCATCGTTATGACAGACTGGTGGGCGGTTGCTAACTGGGAAGGCGAAGCAGGAAGAAAAGGCAATCGTGCGCCGATGGTAATTGCCCAGAATGATATCTATATGTGCTGTGCGGATGCAAAGAACGATACGCCGAACGATAATCTTACAGAATGTCTGGAGTCGGGGGTGCTGAAGCGGTCTGATCTGCAGAGAAACGCAAAAAATATTCTGAAATTCTTAATGGAGTCTCCATGTATGCGTCGTGAGCTTGGCTATCATGAGCAGATATCAGATGAAAACCAGAATGGAGAAGAAAATAATGGAAATTCACAGATCTTTCAGATGGAGGATGGTCAGGAACAGATCACGATTGGTGGCAGTGAACTTACATGCAGGAATGGGAAAATCCAGTTTGAACTGGGTACCTGTTTTGATGGAATGTATCAGATTACACTGGAAGTGCAGTCCGACTTAAGTGAACTGGCACAGCTTCCGGTTTCTGTCTATATGGACAATATTTTCCGCTGTATGCTATCCTTCCGTGGAAGTGATGGCAAGGTGGTCAGTCAGAGCGGATCACTTGGAAAAGTCATTGGAAAAGATCATTATATCCGGCTCAAGATTCCGGCACAGGGACTTTTGATAAAAAAGATTCATCTTGCGAAAACAGAATAGTGTTAAAACGGCATCTGGGGATAAAAGATCCTGAGATGCCGTTTTTCTTACCATGTAGAATGATAATTTTTATCGCGATACTTTTTGGGTGTCATTCCAACCTGTTTTTCAAAGGTCTGGATAAAGTGGCTTTGTGAGGAAAAGGCGAGATAGTTTGCAATCTCAATATAAGTGAAATCCGAATATTTCAAAAGATTCTGGGCCTTTTCGATCTTTTTTTCACGAATATAGTCGCTGATGGAAATACCAATCTCTTTTTTAAAAAGTCTTGACAGATAACTGTCAGATAAATTCACATATTCTGCAAGATCTGTGACAGTGATCCGCTCCTGGATATGGTTATAGATATACTCGGTACATTGCAGAATGGACTTGGAAAGAATAGCATTTTTTTGAAGCAGCAGCATTTTTCCGGTGAAATCAAGTGCCATATTATCATGCAGTTCACACACTTCTTTGACCGTAGAGCAGGAATCTAACTTTAGAATATAAAAGTCACTGAGACGATATGCCTGTTCTAATTCCATGCCACCTTCCACGCAAAGTCTGGTGACTAAGGCAACGGTGATCACAAAGTGATATTTGATATTGGTCAGTTTGTTGTGAGAGAGGATTCCCATACCATCCGGATTAGCAAAATCGCCTTCCCTGCAGTTTTTCCGTACAAAATCCATGTCTCCGCATCTTACTGCCTGATAGAAGTTATATTCTTCTTCCATTGGCCGGTGTGATCTGGAAAGCTCCTCTTCTTTTAATTCTTTTAAATGCCATTCATTCTGTAAGCTCATTGTTTATCCTCTGTAGAAACGAACTTAAAATTACGAAATTATTATGACATGAATCTGATATTTTTTCAATCATTTTAATATATTATGGCTTGTTTCAACTCTATAATGGTTCTTGTAAGAAAGTTACCGAAAGGAACATAAAGCATAAAAGGAGGAGAATATTTTCATGAAGAAGAAAATAATCAGCGCATTCTTATGCGTATCCATGATCTCAGCAATGATGGCTGGATGTGGATCAAACAACGCAACAAATAATGCAGCAGGCAATGGGGACAATGCAGCAACATCAGACGATGCAGGCAATGATGCCACAGCAGACTCAGACACAGAAGCAGCCGAGACAAACGGCGACGGTTCCACCGTTGAGAACACGGTATATGGTGATGCAAGTGCAGAGGATGCATTTGTAGTATGGGGCTGGAACGATGATATCCGTAACCTCTTACTTGACCATGATGATGCAGATGGCAACAATGTAGAGGCTCCATTCCAGAAGAAATATCCGGATCTTGCAAAACGTATCGTATTCGTTAACTCCGGTGGATCTGATTACTATCAGACAAAGGTTGACGAGATCTTAGCAGATGAAAGCAACGAATTATATCCGGATCTGATGGGACTGGAAGTTGATTACGTATTAAAATATGTAAATGGTGATTATTTAACCAATGTAGCTGATTGTGGAATCGTAGCAGACGATTATGCAAACCAGTATCAGTACAATCTGGATCTTGGTACGGTAATCGGTGGCGACAGCAGCAATCCGGAAGATGTAAAAGCATTATTCTGGCAGGCTACACCAGGATGCTTCCAGTTAAGAGCAGATTTCTGCGAGAAGTACCTTGGAACAACAGATGCAAATGAATTAAATACCATGTTCTCTACCTGGGATGGTGTTTTAGATGCAGCTAAGAAAGTAAACGAAGCTTCAAACGGAAAGGTAAAATTATTCTCCGGATATGATGAGTGCTTCCGTGTACTTGCTAACTCCAGAACAAGCGGCTGGTATGGCGATGATGATAAGCTTACAGTAGATGACAAGATGACACAGTACATGGAACTTGCAAAATCCTTATGTGATGATGATCTGACATTTGAAACAGACCAGTGGTCAACTGACTGGTATGCAAACATGGAAGGTGATGGTGAGACTTCAAATGCAGCATTAGCTTACTGTGGATGCCCTTGGTTTACATACTGGTGCTTAAAAGATCCTTGGAAAGAAAACACAATCCTTGTAAGTGCACCGGAGCAGTTCTTCTGGGGTGGTACAGGACTTGCAGCAACAGCAGGATGCTCTGATAAAGAGATGGCTGGAACGATCATCAAAGAGTTTACATGTGATACAGACTTCATGGTTTCTATCAACGCAGCAAACAGCGACTTCGTAAACAACAAAGAAGCGATCAAAGAGATCTCAGCAGCAGGTGCAACATGTGATTACTTATATCCGGCAGCCGGACAGGACTTCATGAGCTTCTTCTTACCATTAGCTGATAACATCAAAGCTGACGTAGCAACAGCAGAGGATCAGGATATCAACTCTATGTGGGCTACACAGGTTAAGGAATATGCAAATGGTAATAAGGACATGGATACAGCAGTAGCAGACTTCAAGGCAGCTGTACATGACAAGTTCTCATACTTAAGTGCAGAATAAGAATCGGATGATAACTGTCAGCGATACTGCCTCATATAGAGGCAGTATCCACTTGACAGAGCATACTGGGGAGTTTGGGACAGCTTTAGAATATGCGAAACTAGGAGAGAAGGAGTGGAAATATGAAAACCGGAAAGAAACGCAAACATATTGAATATGGCAGATATGGGTACTTCTTTATAGCACCGTTTTTTATTACATATCTGTTTTTTCAGCTTTGGCCGTTGATCAATACCTTTTATTACAGTACGTTAAGCTATTATAAGAGAAACGG
>JALERL010000053.1 GCA_022764465.1 Lachnospiraceae bacterium
TGGATATTCTCTACCTTATCCATCGCCTGTATAAACCACTCCTGTTTTGTCACATCCGGATCTTCCTTCTGCGATACGACAGGCTCTGCTGCGATCAGACTGCCATTGCGGTTGTATACTGCAATACTACGCAGCTTATCCCTGTTCGCTTCATATAAAAGCTGCATGCCGCTCTGGATATCCTCTGTCTGATCCTGAAAATCATGTTCCTTGATCACATCATAATAAGCCGCATCCGAAACCTGCCGCATATTCACTAAATAGTCTTCCATGCCCTCGCCGGTCTGTTCCATCAGCTTCTGCGTACTGTCCATGATCTCCTGCCATGAAAAGCTTGAAAAACGGACATACATTGCAATTCCCATAAACAGCATGATAACAACGGAGATCATCGTAAATACCAGCATGATCGTAGACTGGATCTCTCCCGGTTTTAACCTTTTCAACCATCGTGATACTTTATTCTTCAACTTTTGCATACTCCGTTCTGTACTTTGAAGGGGATACCCCATACTGCCGCTTAAATACATAGCTGAAATAGTTCGGATCTGAGTAACCGACACTCTTTGCGATCATATAACTCTTCTCGTTTGTCTCGATCAGAAGCCTTGCCGCTTTTTCCATGCGGTACTCCGTCAGATACCCGATAAAGGAATTTCCGGTCTCTTTTTTAAAAACACTTGAAAAATAAGAATTCGATACCCCAAGTGTCTCACAGACAGCATCCAGTGATAATCCTTCCTCTTTATAATTACTATGTACATACTCCTTCGCTTTACGGATCAGGGACTTTGTCGAATTACTCCGGTCATCTGCCATCCTCTCGTGGAAGGAGAGACACAGGGTAAGCAGCCACTTGCCAAGTACCGGTGCTTCCATATTCGTCAGTTCTCCATAGACATCCCCGACTTCTCCTGTGGAATCCGAAATATCAAGATCATTATTGGCTGCAAAGCGGTACAATGCACTGACGAGCTCCATCACCGCAACATGATGCTTCTGCAGGGAATTCGCACTCGTAAACATATGCATCAGATAATCGTCGACTGCCTTTTTAATGTCATCCCCGGTTCCAAGACTGATCATCTTAAACAGATACGTCAGGTCATCTTCACTTCCGGTTGCTTCCGGATTCCGCTTCTGTGGGCTGATCTCATTGATATTGATTGCCCGTGCACCGCCATATAAGACCCGGTACGATACTGCCTCCTTGGCACTATGATAAGACTGTGCCAGATCATACGGATTCTGGCAGACTACTCCCACACCGACCGTTACGGTTGCCCCAATAATACGCTTGGCATATTTACAGAACCGGTCACATTCATCGGTCAGCTCTGTCACTTCACCTTCATCCTTAAGCTGGGCAAGAAAAACCATATTTCCCAGATATGGGAAATGCTGCGCCCGCCACTTTTCTTCTAACTGCTCCTGTGCCTGACGATCTACTGACATGGCCAGAAGCTGGGCATTCATATTCTCCGGCACCTGACTTGCAGAGGTATGGATCACAAAACAGCAGTAATATGGTCCGCTAAATTCAATCTGGTAATCCCGCAGATAGGAATCAAACTGATCTTCCGGTATCCGTCCCTCGATCAGCGATGCAAAAAAGTTCGCCTGTAAAAGCGGAAGCGATTCCAGATAATACTTCTCTAAGACCTGTGTATTCCGCTTCTCATTGATCTCCTGATCTAACTTCTTCTTCAATCTTGCAAATACCTCGGTCAGTTCTGTCGCATTTAGCGGCTTTAAAATGTATTCTTCTATCTCTAAATGAACTGCCTCTCTGGCATATTCAAACTCATCAAATCCGGTAAACAGTAACACCTTGATCGCCGGATACTTTTCCTTGATATTACTGCAAAGTTCCATTCCGTCCATGTAAGGCATACGGATATCAGTCATTACGACATCCGGCTGGTTTTCTTCTATCATTTCAAGTGCTTTTACACCATTATTTGCATATCCGATTACTGTAAATCCCAGTTCTTCCCATTTTACCTTTTTGGTAATGACCTGGATTACTTCCTCTTCATCATCTACTAAAAGTAAGGTATATGTGTCCATTGAGTTCTCCTTGCTGTTCATATCCGCAGTGCAAGCTCAAAAATGCGTTGCATTTTCTCGCTGTACGTGCATTCGCACTATCAAAAGTGTATCAGATAAAATATGCTCTGCAAGCAGACAATTTTATCTGATACACTTTTGGCACTGCTCATTGCTTACGCTCATTATATCACA
>JALERL010000095.1 GCA_022764465.1 Lachnospiraceae bacterium
GGTGCATCGAAGCAGATCGCAGCCGGAAAGAAGATCCAGCTGAAAGCAGTTGTAACACCGACGAAGGCGAAAAACCGCAGCGTTACCTGGAAGAGCAGCAATAAGAAATATGCAACAGTAAATTCCAAGGGTGTTGTAACACTTAAGAAAAAAGGAGCTGGCAAGACGGTAACGATTACCGCTACTGCAAAGGATGGAAGCAAGAAGAAGGCAACTTACAAGATCAAGATCATGAAAAATGCCGTCAAGAAGATCAAGTTAAAAGCTTCTAAGACAAAAGTAAAGGCAGGAAAGAAAGTAACGGTCAAAGCATCCGTAACACCGGCGAAGCAGGTAAATAAAAAGCTTACATGGAAAATAAGCGATAAGAAATATGCAACGGTAAATTCCAAAGGTGTGGTAACTACAAAAAAGGCAGGAAAGGGTAAGACGGTAACAGTTACCGCTTATGCAACGGACGGAAGCGGAAAGAAAGCTTCTGTTAAGATTAAAATTACAAAATAGTAAGTAAACGTGATACAAAAAAGCACCGCATATCAATCTCGCATATGCGGTGCTTTGTGCTTTCAGAATGTAATTATTTATTCATCTCAGCGATTGTGTAGATCAGTTTCTCGGATTCTTCCCATCCAAGGCAAGGATCGGTAATTGACTTACCATAGATGTGCTCACCGATCTTCTGGCTGCCCGGTTCGATGTAGCTTTCTACCATGACACCCTTGACCATCTTCTTAATATCAGAAGATAATTCACGGTTATGCATCACTTCTTTGACGATACGGACCTGCTCTGCATATTTCTTGTTGGAATTGGAATGGTTCGCATCGATAATAGCAGCAGGATTAACCAGATCGCGTTCATTGTACATCTGGATCAGACGCATAATGTCTTCGTAATGATAGTTCTGTGTGCTGTTTCCGTGCTTGCTGACTGCACCACGCAGTACCACGTGTGTCAGATCATTACCGGTTGTCTCAACCTCATAGCCACGGTAGCTGAAGTGATGTGGATGCTGTGCAGCATAAACAGAATTCAGCATAACGGAGAAGTCCCCACTGGTCGGGTTCTTCATACCAGAGGCAACGTCAAAACCGCTGACGGTCAGACGGTGCTGCTGGTCTTCCACCGAACGTGCACCGATTGCAACGTAGGAGAGAAGATCTTCGATATAACTCCAGTTTTCCGGATAAAGCATCTCGTCTGCCGGAGTCAGTCCGCTTTCTTCAATGGCACGGATCTGCATTTTTCTCATGGCAATCAGACCTGCGATCATATCCGGTGCTTTTTCCGGATCCGGCTGGGTTGCGATGCCCTTGTAACCTTCACCGGTTGTACGAGGCTTATTCGTATAGATTCGTGGGATGATGATGACACGATCCTTTACTTTTTCTGCAACGTCTGTAAGACGGCTTACGTAATCACAGACAGAATCCTCGCTGTCTGCGGAACATGGTCCGATGATAACAAGAAAGCGATCGTCTTCGCCGGTTAAAACCTTACGGATCGCAAGGTCTCTTTCTTTTTTCAGTTCCTGATATTTTGCGTCAAGAGGATATTCCTTGCGGATCTCTTCCGGTGATGGTAACTGGTTTAAGTACGTGAAACTCATTTTAATCTCCTTTGTATCTTTTTCAGATTTGCCTTCGTGTAAAAAAGAGCAAAGCTGGTTTGTTCTTATATAATACAGAAAACACTCTTATTTATCTTAAAGGAAATTGGTATATCTGTCAATGCCAGCAGAATATGATTTCTGTTTGACTTTTTGCAGATAATGTATTATGATACATAAGTGTTTGCAACCGTAGTCTAATGGATAGAACATCGGACTCCGACTCCGACAATGCGGGTTCGATTCCCGCCGGGTGCAGTTTTACTAAGACCGTTGAAGTCTCAACGGTCTTTTGTATAAGCTATTTACAGTTGATTTGTTTAATATATATGAGAATTGAATAGGAGGATGATTTGATGGGTTCCGTAGAAGATCGTAAGGATAACAAGAAGCCTGAAAATGGTTTTTCAATAGATAAGATGATTGAATTTGTGAAGAAAAACGCAAGATATTTTGCCGCAGGTGCATTATTTGTGATATTAGTAGTGATTCTTGCAAAATATGCAGGTACAAATGACAAGGATGGCAGTGTGAATGGTACTGAGATCCTGACAGAAGCGGTAACAGATACAGAGCCGGAACAGTATCAGGAGGATGCAATGCCGGAGATCAATGAGCTGATCTCAGATTATTATAAGGCATATCAGGACGGGGATGTGAAAAAACTGAAAAAGTATGCACATCCGATTTCTAAGCATGAGCAGAGTTATATCAAGATGTTCTCGGAATATGTAGAGAAGTATCAGAATCTGAAGTGCTACACAAAGCAGGGATTAGATGATAAGTCCTATCTGGTATCTGTTTATTTAGAGATTAAGTTTAAAGATGTGGATACGGTTGCACCGGGACTTGATTTCTTCTATGTGACGACAGATGACGATGGCAAGCTTTATATTGATAACCTTTACAGCCAGTTCAATCTGCTGAATCAGGAACAGGATCTGGATAAGAATGTGAAGGAACTGATCGATAATTTTGAATTAGAGGATGATGTTCTTGCACTTCAGAAGGATGTCCAGCAGAGATATGAGGATGCGGTTAAGTCTGATGAGAAGTTAGCAAAGCTGATCCAGACGACGATTGCAGATGCAACATCTAAGTGGGCACAGGATATCTTAGCGGAACAGGCGACGGAACAGCCGGCTACCGAGCAACCGGCAACGGAAGAGAAAAAGGATGACAAGTCGGACGAAAAGAAAGATGAGAAAAAGGACGACAAGTCAGACAAAAAGAAAGACGAGAAAAAGGACGACAAGTCAGACAAGAAGAAAGACGAGAAAAAAGACGACAAGTCCGATGAGAAGAAAGATGAACAGCAGACAACAGAGCAGCCGGCAACGGAACAACAGGCAGCTGAGCAGCCTGCTGCCGAGACACCTCAGCCTGAGACTGTTTATGCAACAGATACCGTGAATATCCGTACACAGCCGAATGAGTCTGCGGATGTGATCGAGAAGGTTTCCTCCGGCACATCCTTAACCCGTACCGGAACAACCGAAGATGGCTGGAGCAAGTTAGACTACAATGGAACGGAAGCATATGTGAAGAGTGATTATGTTTCAACCGAAGCACCGGCAGCACCATCCGTACCGGAAGGAACCGTTGTCCGTGTAACCGAGTCGATCAATATCAGATCTTCCATGAGTGAGACAGCCGATAAGGTTGGAACTGCCTTTTCCGGTGAGAAGCTGACGGTCATCATGAGTTATGCAGAAGGCTGGACAAAAGTCAACTGGAATGGCAAGGAAGGTTTCGTAAAGACGGATCTTTTAAAATAACAGATAACACATTTCGAACAAGTAATTCGGAGGTCTTCGGGCCTCCGTTTTTCTTCACAGGTGCATAATTATGGAAAATAGCGGAATTAGAATCAATAAATACTTAAGTGAAGCAGGTGTCTGTTCCAGACGGGAAGCAGACAGACAGGTCGCAGATGGAAATGTCCGGATCGGTAACCGCATCGCAGATATGGGTGACCGTGTGCAGGAGGGCGAAAGCGTGTACTTCAATGGCACACTGGTAAAGAAGGAAGCGCAGATGGTATTGCTTGCAGTCAACAAGCCGATCGGGATTGTATGTACAGCAGAAAAACGGGAAAAAGATAATATCGTAGACTTTTTACATTATCCGACCCGTGTCTATCCGGTTGGACGTTTAGATAAGGATTCCGAGGGCTTGATCTTAATGACAAATAACGGCGATATTGTGAATAAGATCATGCGTGCGGGAAATTACCATGAAAAAGAGTATCTGGTGACCGTAGACCGTGAAGTTACCGATTCCTTTGTACATGGTATGGCAAACGGAGTGCCACTGCGGGAACTGGATACGACCACGCGGAAATGTGTGGTACAAAAGCTTGGCAAGCATAAGTTTAAGATTATTTTAACGCAGGGACTGAACCGGCAGATCCGCCGCATGTGTGAATATTTTGGCTACCGGGTACGCAGTTTAAAGAGAGTAAGGATCATGAATATCCGGCTGGGTGATCTTCCGGCCGGCAAGTACCGGGAAGTAACTGGGGATGAACTAAAAATGTTACAGAAAATGATCGCAGATTCTTCAAATGAGACAGTCATACCGAAAAAGAAAGGAAACTGAGATGGAAGCAGAAGCAAGAATCAGACAGTTAAGAGAGCAGTTGGAGTACCACAGCAACCGCTATTACAATATGGATGACCCGGAGATCACGGATTACGAATACGATCAGTTGATGCTGGAATTAAAAGCATTAGAGAAGGAACATCCGGAACTTGTTACAGCAGATTCTCCGACCCAGCATGTCGGCGGAAGTGCAAAACGTGAGGCGGGTGTCTTAGTCAGACACCGGGTTCCGATGTTAAGCTTACAGGATGTATTTTCCAAGGAAGAAGTCATGTCCTTTGTCGAAGAGATGAGAGAACAGTTAGATCATCCGGAATTTGTCGTTGAATATAAGATCGACGGACTGTCGATGTCTCTCCGGTATGAGAACGGAAAACTGGCACTTGCCGAGACACGTGGAGATGGCATTAACTTTGGAGAAGATGTCACTGCCAATGCGCGTGTGATTCCGGATGTGAAAAGAACTTTGAAGGATAAGCTCCCATACTTAGAGATCCGTGGGGAAGTCTATATGAAGATCGCAGACTTTGAACGTGTCAACGAACAGCAGGAATTATTAGGGAAAAAGGTCTTTGCCAATCCGAGAAACTGCGCAGCGGGAACCCTGCGCCAGCTTGACAGTGCAGTGACAAAGGAACGTGGACTGTCGATGTTTATTTTCAATGTGCAGGACGTACAGGGGATGGAATTTGCAACTCACACGGAAGGGTATGCATTTTTAAAAAAACAGGGGATACCGGTGATCGAGGATTATACGGTCTGCCACACTGCGGAAGAAGTCTGGGCTGCGATCGAAAAGATTGGGGAAAACCGTGGAAATCTTGCCTATGATATCGACGGTGCGGTTGTAAAGTTAAACCGTCTGTCTGACCGGGAACTTCTTGGCAGTACCTCAAAGGTACCCCGCTGGGCGGTTGCCTACAAGTATCCGCCGGAGGAAAAAGAGACAAAGGTGCTTGATATCGAACTTTCGGTTGGAAGAACCGGACGTATTACTCCGACAGCAGTTTTTGAACCGATCCGTCTGTGTGGAACGACAGTTTCAAGAGCGACACTGCACAATCAGGATTATATCAATGATCTTGGAGTGGGAATCGGTGATACCGTCGTAGTTTATAAGTCGGGCGAGATCATTCCAAAGGTGAAGGAAGTTCTGCATGATAAGAGACCGGAAGGAACGGTTACGTTTCAGATTCCGTCAGTATGCCCGGTCTGTGGTGCAAAGACTGAGCGGGAAAAGGATACGGCAGACATCAAGTGTACATCACCGAACTGTCCGGCACAGCTAGAGCGTCATATCATCAATTTTGTCGGACGTGATGCAATGGATATCAAGGGCTTTGGTACGGTATACATCGAAGAACTCGTACGTCAGGAGTATATCCATGATATTGCGGATATTTATTATCTGAAGGATCACAGAGAAGAACTGATCGAACAGGGAATCATAGGAAAAGAAAAAAATACAGACAAGTTATTAGATGCGATCGAAAAGTCAAAGGAAAATGATGCATATAAGCTCCTTTGCGGTCTTGGCATTCCAAATGTCGGAAAAGCAGCAGCAAAAGGGATCATGAAGCATTTTAAAACAATGGATGCACTGATGCATGCAGATGAAGAACAGCTGCAGGAAGTGGATGACATTGGTGCGGTCAGTGCCGGCTGTATCCGCAGATATTTTGCTGAGGAACAGAATGAGGATATTTTACACAGACTTTCAAATGCCGGTGTAAATATGGAATTATTAGAAGAAGAGGGAACAGATGATACCTTAGCAGGTGCAACTTTTGTTGTAACCGGTACGCTTCCGACTTTAGGCCGTAAGGAAGCAACCGAATTTATCGAAAAGCATGGCGGTAAGGTAACCGGTTCGGTATCGAAGAAAACGAATTATCTGGTGGCAGGTGAGAATGCAGGAAGCAAGCTGGCAAAAGCGAATGACCTTGGGATCCGTGTCCTGACAGAAGAGGAGCTCTTTGCCATGGCAGCATCTAAGGATGTGTAGCAGGTTGGACAAAAACAGGTGTGCATGTTATAGTAAAGAGCAAGTGATAGAAGAAAGAAGGAAAGATACGCTATGCCGATTAAAATCATGAGTGATCTCCCTGCAAAGGAGATTTTAGAGAAAGAAAATATATTTGTAATGGATGAAAACCGTGCAAGACATCAGGATATCCGTCCGATTGAGATTGCGATTTTAAACCTGATGCCGTTAAAGGAAGAGACAGAGTTACAGTTACTGCGTTCTCTGTCAAACACCCCACTTCAGGTGGATGTTTCCTTTATGACCGTTTCTTCCCATGAATCGAAAAATACCTCACAGAGCCATCTGCATAAGTTTTATCAGACCTTTGCAGATGTGAAGGATCGTAACTTTGATGGCCTGATCATCACAGGCGCTCCGGTCGAACTGATGGAGTTCGAAGAAGTGGACTACTGGGAGGAAGTAGCAGCAATCATGGAGTGGACGAAGACACATGTCACTTCGACCCTGCATTTATGCTGGGGCGCACAGGCAGGTCTGTATTATCATTATGGAATCAAAAAGCATATTCTGGATAAGAAGGTATTTGGTATCTATAAGCACCATGTAATGAACCGGAAGGTACCGCTGGTACGCGGATTCGATGATTATTTCATGGCGCCGCATTCAAGACATACAGTAGATTTAAAGGAAGACATCGAGGCAGTTGATGAGCTGACGATCTTAGCAGAGTCGGAGGAAGCCGGTGTATTTCTTGCAATCGACCGTGACGGCAAGAAGATCTTTGTGATGGGACATCCGGAATACGACCGTCTGACGCTCGATAAAGAATATAAGAGAGACCTCGGCAAGGGACTGCCGATCGATATGCCACTGAATTATTATCCGGATAATAACCCGGAGAATAAGCCGAATCTGCAGTGGCGCTCACATGGTAATATGTTATATGCAAATTGGCTAAATTATTACGTTTATCAGCAGACTCCTTTTGAATTTCTTGACACTGCAGAAGTAATCGCAAAATAGTGTTGTGAAAAATGGCTGAAAAAGAAGAAAAAAAATATTTTTTGTTGTGAAAATGTGAGAGAAATGATATACTAAAAATTGGCAGTAAAGCTGCAAGGTATATCAGATGCAGGAGAGAACCTTGTTGCTGTATATACAGGGGAGTCGGGGCAGTTATAGTTAGGAGTCAGGAATGAATTATATTATTTATTTCGACATCGCAGCAATCTGTGTGATGGCGATAATAATAATATCGTACGGAGTTGGTAAGAGGCTGCATGATATGCAGAACCGTGTACTGGTTACGATGATATTAAGTACCATGTTACTTGCCTTTGTGGATATCGCTTCTGCAGCAATGAGTGGAAGCAGTGTAAAAAGCGGGAAGCTGATATTGTATGCAATTATCTATGTATATTATGCACTTCATATCATATTAGCAGTTTCGTTTTTTACGTATTGCCGGTGTCTGATCGGCAGGATGAAGCAGACGGTTGCATGGAAAAGAGTTTTGATGGCAGTGCCGGGAATCATTATGGGGATCATACTTTTGATGCAGCTTTTTTCAAATGTGGTATTCCGGATTGATGAACAGGTGCAGTATCACCGGATGTGGGGCATGTTTGTCATTTATTTCGGTATGCTGGTCTATGGGATCATGGGAATTGTATGCCTGCTGGTATACCGGAGAAGAGCCAGCTTTGAGACAAGAATTTCCTGTATTTTATTTGTAGGGGTATGTACCCTGTTTATTCTCGTCCAGTATTTTAGACCGCAGATGAAGTTAGAAGCGTTTGGATTTTCTATTTGTATTTTGCTGTTTTATCTGTCCATGGAGAAGCCGGAGGAGCTGATCGATTCCGAACTTGATCTTTTGAACCAGCGCGCAATGCTTAAGCTGATGCGTGGAAAGTACCAGTTAGGTGAGCGTGTGCCGTGTGTCATGCTTAAAATCCATAATCTGAAGGTTATGCGGCAGACGATGGGAGCAGAGCCGATCCAGAACCTGTTAAAGCAGATTGCGGAATATTTAGAAGATAATTTTGAAGAAGCAATGATCTTTCATTTTTCACAGAGTGTGTTTGTGCTGACATTCGATAAGAAAACATCACCGGAAGAAGTCGTGGATGTGGTGCATGACATCCGCAGGCGTTTCGAACAGACTTGGGACGATGGATCCATGGATACAAGACTTTATATCCATGTAGCTTCCTTAGAGTGTCCGAAGGATGCACCGGATATGAATACCTTTATGAGCTATCTGCAATATATGAGAAGCAGCTCAAGTGAGCAGCGGGATGAAATGCTGGATATTTCCGATATGAATATCGAGAAACAGAACCGTGAGATGCGGATTCGTAAGATTGTTGCGGATGCGGTGGATCATGAAGGCTTTGAGGTCTTTTACCAGCCGATCTATGCAGTAGGTGAGGGACGCATTATTTCCGCAGAGGCATTGATCCGTTTAAAGGATCAGAGCATGGGCTATATTTCACCGGAAGAATTTATTCCGATCGCCGAGCAGAGTGGAGCGATCCTTAAGATCGGTGAGTATGTGTTTGAAAGTGTCTGCCAGTTCTTGCAGGAAGAGAATCTGAAGGATTACGGCATTCATTATATTGAGATCAATCTGTCAGTCGTACAGTGTATGCAGAACGATCTGGTCGAACGTCTGACGCGGATCATGGATAAGTATGGAATCGCAGCAGAGCAGATCAATCTTGAGATCACAGAGACGGCAGCGATCCATTCCACAGAGATCTTCGAAGAGAATATCCGTAAGCTCCATGAATGCGGCATCCAGTTCTCTTTAGATGATTATGGTTCCGGTTATTCAAATACGGATTATCTGTTCCATTTCCCGTTTAAGATGGTGAAGATCGATAAGATGATCTTGTGGGAGGCATGCAAGAATGAGCGTGCCATGATCGCACTCCGCAATACGATTAAGATGATCAAGGAGTTAGGGCTTGATGTGGTTGTCGAAGGCGTGGAGACCTTGGAGAATGTGGAATATTTAACAGAGCAGAAATGTGATTTCTTACAGGGATATTTTTATTCGAAACCGGTTCCAAAGCAGCGCTTTTTGGAATTATTAGAGCAGATGCGGGCATAAAAATTACGGAAATAGTTTTCAAATAAGTATGAATCTGCTATAATGTCTGTATAATATCACTTAGGAGGCAAAGAGATGGCGGAAGATAGAAAAGTTTTTAAAATAAAAGAAGATACACTCGGAGAAGTCCATATTGCAGATGAGGTCGTAGCGATCATTGCAGGACTTGCAGCAACAGAGGTAGAGGGTGTAAGTTCTATGGCAGGGAATATCACCAATGAGCTTGTCAGCAAGCTTGGTATGAAGAACCTGTCTAAGGGTGTGAAGGTCAGTGTTGCAGAAGGCGATGTCAAGGTTGACGTTGCACTCAATATTGCATATGGCTATGCGATCCCGGAGGTATCTGCGAAGGTTCAGGATAAGGTAAAGACAGCGATCGAGACGATGACAGGTTTGAAGGTGGTAGTCGTGAATGTACGGATTGCAAGCGTAGATATGAAAAATACGAAATAATACTTTTGTAATAGCATAATCTGTTGTATAATAAAGGGTGTCTGCATAGACATCCTTTTTGCTGATTTATAGAGCGGATGGCAGATATAGATGATTCGATTTACCGAAGAAGAAGTAGACAGAAATGAGGTTTCCCATGAATAGAAGAGAAATGAGAGAACAGATTTTTAAGATGTTATTCCGTGTGGAGTTCCACGATGAATCTGAGATACCGGAACAGTTTGAACTTTCCATGGTGGAGAGTGTCAATGCCTCGAAGGAAAAACAGAAATATATCGAAGATAAATGTGAGGATATCGTAGCGAAGCTAGCAGAGATTGATGGAATCATCAATCAGGCAGCACAGGGCTGGAAGACCACACGTATGGCGAAAGTGGATCTTACCCTGATCCGTCTTGCAACCTATGAGATCAAGTTCGAGGAAGATATTCCGACCGGAGTAGCAATCAACGAAGCAGTCGAATTAGCAAAGAAGTACGGATCGGATGATTCCGCAGCATTTATCAATGGAGTATTAGCGAAGATCGTATGACAAAAAATGTATATAGTGTAGCACAGGTCAACAGTTACATTAAGAATATGTTTGCACAGGATTTTATGCTGCACAGGATCAGTGTCAGCGGTGAAGTATCGAACTGCAAGTATCATTCTTCCGGGCATATCTATTTTACGATCAAGGATCAGGGAAGTGCCTTAAATGCGATTATGTTTGCAGGCAGCCGTCGTGGACTGACGTTTCCGATGCAGGATGGTGATCATGTGATCGTGACCGGCTCAGTGGAAGTATACGAACGCGACGGCAGATACCAGATCTATGCAAGAGAAATCACGCGGGCCGGTATCGGTGAACTATACGAACGGTATGAGGCATTAAAGCGTGAGTTAGAAGAGATGGGCATGTTTGCACCGGAGTATAAGAAGCCAATCCCACGATATGCGATGCGCGTAGGCGTGGTGACTGCACGTACCGGAGCTGCGATCCAGGATATCCGCAATATCTCTGCACGCAGGAATCCTTATGTGCAGCTTATTTTATATCCGGCACAGGTGCAGGGAGACGGAGCAGTGCCAAGTATCATTCAGGGCATACAGGCATTAGATGCGATGCATTTGGATGTGCTGATCGTTGGAAGAGGCGGTGGCTCGATCGAGGATTTGTGGGCATTTAACGAGGAGGCGGTTGCGCGCGCAGTCTTTGACTGTGAGACACCGGTCATATCGGCAGTCGGCCATGAGACAGATACGACGATCATTGATTATGTGGCAGACTTAAGAGCACCGACACCATCTGCTGCAGCAGAGCTGGCAGTTTTTGATCTGGAAGGCTTTTACGCAGAGATCGCAGGAAGAAAACAGATGCTGCAAAAGGGGATGCAAAAGCATTTCGACCGTGCAGTTTCAAGATATGAGCAGTACCGTATGCGTCTGGGTTATCTAAGTCCTGCAAATCAGTTGAACCAGAAGAAACAGTATCTGGTAGATTTACAGGACCGGCTGAACCATAAGATGCAGGAACTGATTCAGAAGAACCGTACCAGACTTCTGGTATGTGCGGGAAAGTTAGATGGTCTTTCACCATTGAAACGTCTCGGACAGGGGTATTCGGTAGTAACCGATGCATCCGGTCATACAGTTACATCGATCGGACAGGTGCAGGTGCAGGATCGTTTACAGATTCATGTAGTGGACGGAACAATCGAGACGCAGGTAGCACAGATAAGGGATCAGTCTGAAAAATAGAAGAGAAAGGCATGGCTATGGATATGGAAACAGATAAGATGCAGGAAGAATCCTTAGAAGAAAGCTTCAGACAGGTAGAAGAACTGATCGGACAGTTAGAACAGAGCGATATATCCTTAGAGGATGCATTTGTATCCTATGAGAAGGGAATGAAAAAGTTAAAGGAATGCAATGCTAAGATCGAGCAGGTAGAAAAGAAGATGCTCGTATTAAATAGTCAGGGCGAGTTAGAGGAATTTTAGGAGTCAGAGATGGAGATAAAAAAAGAGATTGCAAAACGCACCGAAGAGATTGAAAAAGTAATAGAGCGTTATCTTCCGGCAGAAGAGGGATTTCAAAAGACAGTCATGGAAGCGATGAATTACAGTATCCGGTCCAGAGGTAAGAGACTCCGCCCGATGTTAATGTCAGAAACTTACCGGATGTTTGGCGGAAGATCCGATGTCGTAGAGCCGTTTATGGCAGCAATCGAGATGATACATACGTATTCTCTGATTCATGACGATCTGCCGGCAATGGATAATGATGAATACAGACGTGGCCGTAAGACCACCCATATTGTCTACGGCGAGGCAATGGGTATCCTTGCCGGGGATGGACTGTTAAATCTGGCTTTTGAGACTGCAACACTTGCATTAGAGAAGGAGCCGGAGAACCGTAATGTTGCAAAGGCACTTAGGATCCTTGCCGGCAAGGCAGGTATCTATGGAATGATCGGCGGACAGACTGTTGATATTGAAACAGATCAGACGAATGAGGTTACCAAGGAGCAGCTTGACTTCATCTATGAGCTTAAGACAAGTGCACTGATTGAGGCTTCCATGCTGATCGGTGCTGTGTTAGCCGGTGCAACCAAAAACGAACAGAATGTGATCGAGCAGGTTGCAAAAAAGGTTGGCATTGCATTCCAGATCCAGGATGATATTTTGGATGTGACGAGTACGACCGAGGTACTTGGCAAGCCGGTAGGCAGTGATGCACGCAATCAAAAGGCAACATATGTCACATATGAAGGTTTAGAAAAAGCAAAACAGGATGTAGAGAAGATATCGATGGAAGCAGTAGAGCAGATGGAGTCTCTGGTAGTGAAGAATGAATTCTTAACAGAGCTTTTAATGACACTGATTCATCGTGAAAAATAAAGAGGTACCGCTATGGTATTAGAAAAGATTGAACAGGAAAATGATATAAAAAAAATAGAACCGGAGGAATGGAAACTGCTGGCATCGGAGATAAGGCAGTTTCTGATCGAGAAGATCTCTGTAAACGGAGGACATCTTGCATCGAATCTGGGTGTGGTAGAACTTACCATGGCACTTCATCTTGCATTTGATCTGCCAAAGGATAAGATCATCTGGGATGTCGGACACCAGTCTTATACACATAAGCTGCTCACCGGACGCCGGGAAGGCTTTGACAGCCTGCGTAAGCATGGTGGTATGAGTGGATTCCCGAAACGGAGCGAGAGTGATTGTGACTGTTTTGATACCGGGCACAGTTCAACGTCTATCTCTGCCGGATTAGGTTATGCAATGGCCAGAGACATTATGCAGGAAGATTATAAGGTGGTTTCGGTGATCGGAGATGGAGCTTTAACCGGTGGAATGGCATTTGAAGCATTGAATAATGCGTCGAAGTTAACGTCCAATTTCATGATCGTTTTAAACGATAATAACATGTCTATTTCTGAAAATGTCGGGGGACTGTCGAGCTATTTAAGCGGTATCCGGACAGCACAGTCGTATCAGGATCTGAAAAATGGAATCACCCATTCCCTAAGCAATATTCCAAAATACGGAGAACGGATCGTAGAACGGATCCGAAAGACGAAAAGCGGAATCAAGCAGCTTTTTATTCCGGGAATGTATTTTGAAAATATGGGGATCACTTATCTTGGACCGGTTGATGGACATGATATTCCTGCACTGATTAAGATCTTTAAGGAAGCATCGAAGGTAGAGGGCGCTGTTCTGGTACATGTTCTGACCCAAAAGGGCAAGGGCTATCTTCCGGCAGAACGACATCCGGCAAGATTCCATGGGACAGAACCATTTGAAATCGAGACCGGACTTCCAACGGTACGGAGAACGAAAGCAAACTATACGGATGTTTTCTCGACCGTAATGCGTAAGTTAGGAGACCGGGATGAAAAGGTGGTCGCCGTGACGGCAGCCATGGCAGATGGAACGGGATTAAAGAGATTCCATAATATGTTTCCGGATCGTTTTTTTGATGTGGGGATTGCAGAGGAACATGCAGTCACATTTGCGGCAGGTCTTGCTGCGGCAGGTTTAAAGCCGATTTTTGCCGTATACTCGTCCTTTTTACAGCGGGCATATGATCAGATCCTGCACGATGTCTGTATCCAGAAGCTCCCGGTGGTATTTGCAATTGACCGGGCCGGTCTTGTCGGAAGTGACGGAGAGACACATCAGGGAATTTTTGATCTGTCCTATCTGTCGATCATTCCGAATATGACAATCATGGCACCGAAGAATAAGTGGGAGCTTTCCGATATGATCAAATATGCGGTGGACTTTCAGGCACCGGTCGCAGTCCGCTACCCGAAGGGGGAAGCATATGACGGATTAAAGGAGTACCGCGCACCGGTTTCTTACGGAAAGAGTGAGACGATCCACATGGGACATGAGATCGCCCTTGTAGCAGTCGGAAGCATGGTAAAAACAGCCGTAGCGGTAGAGGAAGCATTAAGACAGCGCGGTTATGAGGTAACACTGATCAATGCACGTTTTGTCAAGCCATTAGATGAAGAGATGCTCCTGCAACTGACAGAGAATCACCACCTGATCGTAACGATGGAAGAGAATGTTTTCCGTGGCGGTTTTGGAGAAGCGGTCAATGATTTCTACCAGAATCAGGGCGCATCGGTAAAGGTATTAAATATCGCAATCCCGGACCGTTATATCGAGCATGGCAGTATAGATATTTTGAAAAAAGAAGCCGGTATTGATGCAGAGTCAGTCGTAAAGGCAATTGAAGAACTAGTGTAAAAAGGATATCTTGTGCCTGTGCAAAAAGTTTGCAGGCCAAGAGAAAGGCATGGTTATTAGAATGAAAGAACGATTAGATGTTTTGCTTGTTACAAATGGACTCGCGCCGTCCCGTGAAAAGGCTAAGACCATGATCATGGAGGGCAATGTCTTTGTAGATGGACAGCGGGAAGATAAGGCAGGAACCACCTTTGATCCGTCGGTTCAGATCGAGGTTCGTGGAAATACATTAAAATATGTAAGCCGTGGCGGTTTAAAGTTAGAAAAAGCAATGGCACATTTTGACATCAGCTTACAGGATGCAGTCTGTATGGATATCGGTGCTTCCACCGGTGGATTTACCGACTGTATGTTGCAGAATGGTGCAAGGAAGGTCTATTCCGTAGATGTCGGATACGGACAGTTTGCCTGGAAGCTTCGGACAGATCCACGTGTGGTCTGCATGGAAAAGACGAACATCCGTTATGTGACGCCGGAGGATATTGAGGATGTATTAGACTTTGCATCCGTGGATGTGTCCTTTATCTCCCTGACGAAGGTTTTAATTCCTGCAAGAGAACTGTTAAGGGATCAGGGAGAGATGGTCTGTCTGATCAAGCCGCAGTTTGAGGCAGGAAGAGAAAAGGTAGGAAAAAAGGGTGTTGTCCGTGACAGTGCAGTACACGAGGAGGTCATCCATAAGGTGATCGATTTTGCGACAGCAGAGGGATTCCGTGTACTGAACCTGGAATATTCACCGATCAAGGGACCGGAGGGCAACATCGAGTATCTGGTACACCTGCAAAAAGGTGCAGAAGGGAAAAAAGAGGAGGCAGTGGATGTAAGCGCAGTGGTTTCGGCTGCACATGCATCCTTATCATAGCATGAAACATTTTTTCATTATTACGAATGCATGGAAGGATCAGAACCTGTATCTGACTAAGAGGATCATCTCCTACATAGAAGAAAAGGGTGGAACTGCTTCTTATGAGGCAAGTACAGAGCCGGGAGGCAATCCAAGTGTGCATGTGCGTCAGGTGCCGGAAGAAACCGATGCTGTTTTTGTAATCGGCGGGGATGGAACCCTGATCCGTGCTGCCAGGGATATGGTATCCTTAGATCTGCCGCTGATCGGTATTAATCTCGGACATCTCGGGTATCTTTGCGAATTAGAAGAAAGCACGGTTTATGATGCCATTGATGAGCTGTTAGCAGATCGTTATACGATTGAGAACCGTATGATGCTGACCGGCTATATGATTGCAAAAAATGCGCAGACCAGCAGGCGCATTGCACTCAATGACATTGTCATTCACCGTACCGGTTCCCTTCAGATCGTGAATCTGAATGTCTATGTCAACGGGGAATATCTATGTGCTTTTCAGGCAGACGGTATTATCCTTGCAACACCTACCGGATCAACCGGTTATAATATGTCTGCCGGAGGCCCGATTGTTGACCCGAAAGCTAAAATGCTATTGATGACACCGATCAATTCGCATACACTGAATTCAAAAAGTATCGTGATCAGTGCGGATGATGAGGTCGTGATCGAGGTCGGTTCCAGACGCAGTGAAAAGGATGAACAGGTTGAGGTCAGCTTTGATGGAGATAACAGTATGCAGTTAGAAGTCGGTGATCGTATAGTGGTGCACCGTGCAAAGGCTGTGACAAAGATTCTAAAGATCAGCAAGATCAGTTTTTTAGAGATCCTGCGCAAAAAGATGCAGAACTACACGTAAGTTTACAGATATGGTTTGGGGGAGAACCGGGAGGTTGTATGAAGACAAGCAGACATGCAAAAATTCTTGAATTAATACAGAAAAATGAGATTGGAACACAGGAAGAACTTTCCGCTAGATTAGAGCAGGAAGGCTATCAGGTAACACAGGCAACGGTATCAAGAGATATCCGGGAATTGAAGCTTACGAAGGTTGCGCTCAGCAACGGCAAGCAGAAATATGCGGTGTTAGCAGAGACGAATCACGATATGACACAGAAGTACGTCCGTGTGTTTAAGGATGGATTTGTCTCCATGGATATGGCACAAAATATTCTTGTCATTAAGACGGTATCCGGCATGGCAATGGCAGTGGCAGCGGCACTTGATGCCATGGACTGCCATGAGATTGTCGGAAGCATCGCAGGTGATGACACCATTATGTGTGCAGTGCGTACGGTAGAAGACACGTCGGCACTGATGGGAAGACTTCGGAAAATTGTTGGGGAGTAAATACGAAAACAGAATTTTCATATAACAGATAGAATTTTCACAAAAGAACGTTGTTCGTTTGCAGATATTGTGCAGATGGCTCAATATTTGTAGAAGAAATTAAAATTATGCTTATTAGAGGAGAAGAATATGTTACGGAATCTACATGTGAAGAATCTGGCATTAATAGAAGAGGCAGAGGTAGATTTCACGGAAGGATTGAATATCCTGTCCGGTGAAACCGGAGCCGGAAAGTCCATTATTATCGGCTCGATGAATCTGGCACTTGGTGAGAAGATTCCAAAAGAGCTCTTGCGGGATCAGGCAGATACTGCATTGGTCGAGCTGATTTTTGAAGTGACAGATGAACGTACGAAGAAGCTGCTTTGCGATATGGATCTTTCGTTAGAGGATCAGCAGATCATCTTATCCAGAAAAGTGACGAACGGAAGAAGCATTGCAAAGATCAATGGCGAAAGCGTTCCGGCATCGAAGATGCGCGAGGCAGCATCCTTACTGATCGATATCCACGGACAACATGAGCATCAGTCGCTGCTGAAAAAACGGAAGCATTTAGAGATCTTAGATGATTATGCCAAGGCAGAGCTTGCAGATTTAAAGGAGCAATTAAAAGCAGAGTATCATTCCTATCAGGCAATCCGTCAGGAATTAGAACAGGCGTCGGTTGATGATGAGACGAGAATGCGGGAACTGTCTTTATTGGAATATGAAGTCCATGAGATTGAAGAAGCATCCTTAGTGGTCGGAGAGGATGAACAGCTAGAGACAGAATATAAGCGGATGTTACACAGCCAGAAGATCATGGAAGCGGCAGGTACAGCATATGAGGAGACGGCATCCATGCAAAATGGTGCAGGTGATCAGGTCGGACGGGCACTGCGTGAATTAAGTCAGGTGGAGCAGTACGATGAAAAAGTACGCACGATGGCAGAAGAATTAGCCGAGATCGATAATCTGCTGAATGATTTTAACCGGGAACTGGCAGAATACATGGAGGATGCTGCATTTGACGAAGAACAGTTTCGTGAGATGGAAAAGCGTCTGGATGAACTGAACCATTTAAAGTCAAAATATGGAAGAAGCATTGAAATCATCTTGGAGGAACTGCAAAAAAAGCAGGAAAAGATTGAAAAACTGCGAGATTTTGATCTGTACCGTGCAAAATTAGAAAAAGAGTTAGAAGCATCGGATCAAAAGCTGCAAAAGCTCTGTGGGAAAGTCTCAGAAATCCGTAAGAAATATGCAAAAGAACTGACGAAGCAGGTTCAGGCGGCATTGATTGATCTGAACTTTTTAGATGTACAGTTTGCGATGGATTTTAAGCAGCTTCCGGCATATACCGCAGATGGATGGGATGATGCAGAATTTGTGATCTCTACGAATCCGGGCGAACCGTTAAAGCCGCTTGGAAAGGTTGCATCCGGTGGTGAGTTATCGCGTATCATGCTGGCACTGAAGACCGTTTTAGCGGAAAATGATGCGATCGGAACCCTGATCTTTGATGAGATCGATACGGGAATCAGCGGAAGAACCGCACAGGCAGTGTCCGAGAAGATGAACGTGATTGCCAAAAAACATCAGGTGATCTGCATTACACATCTGCCACAGATTGCGGCAATGGCAGATACGCATTTCCTGATCGAGAAAAATGTAAGGGACAATAATACGATCTCTTCGATTCACTGCTTAAGTGAGGAAGAGAGCATCAAAGAGCTGGCACGTATGTTAGGCGGTGTGAAGATCACTGATACAGTGTTAGAGAGTGCAAGAGAAATGAAGCAGCTGGCACAATCTGCTAAAAAATAAACGTTTGAAAGTGGCAGGAATGTCACATACTAAAAAAGGATACCGGATCGGTATCCTTTTTTACTGTATAGGATTAAGGTGTCAAAAGATGCTTTATAAAAATCAAAAGGGCAAAATGCACAAAATATGTAAAGCAAACTTTTATTTGCGGTTTTAGATCGAGTGAAATCCACTGCTTACGAAAACCACAAGTGAAGCCTTTGCTGAACTTGTATGGTTGTAGTTGGCAGTTAGTTCATGATGAGCGTTGCAAATGTTTGCGGAACATCTTTTGTACATTTTGTCAATTATCAAATTTGAAAACATCTTTTGACACCCTAATCTGTATAGGAAAATCCGCTGGAATTGCACACTTTATTTTGAAGGGAAGTGCCTGTATGCTTTTAAGACGAATGCAAAAAATGTTCATACGTGTCTGGGGACTCGGTTGTCTGGGTGTGATTCTATTTGCATACCTGACGTTAATCTATGCAATCCCGGACAGCGTTTATATATCAGATAAAAATGATACATTAAAACTGCCGCTTCCGGTCAGTTTTATAGAAGTAGAAGCACAAAATGATACAAAGGCAACCGCGCAAAATCTCGGTACGGATATACAGGCGGAAGAACTGCAGACAGCTTCCACTTCTGTTGCATATGAATGCAGACTGTTTGGTGTGGTTCCGATCAAAAAGGTTACTGCAAGACTTACGCAGTCAAAGAGCCTGTTAGCAGGCGGAGTACCGGTAGGAATCTATGTAAAGACCGACGGGGTGCTGGTGATCGGAACAGGAAAAATCACCAGAATGCAGGGAGAAACCGATTCTCCGGTAGAGCATTTATTAAAAACCGGAGATTACATTGAACAGGTGAATGGGCAGGCAGTCAGAAACAAGGCCCAGCTGATAGAAGCCGTAGATCAGTCAGAAGGAAAAAAGCTGATCTTAAAAATACAGCGGGATGGTGAGCTGATGGAACTGGCAGTTACTCCTGTGGAAAATGAAAACGGGGATTATAAGTTAGGTGTCTGGGTAAGGGATGATCTGGCCGGGATCGGAACGTTGACTTATGTCAACGCGAAGAAACAGTATGGAGCCTTAGGACATGCGGTCAGTGATGCAGATACCGGCAATCTTTTGTCCATACGGGACGGCAGACTATACGAGAGCAGTATTATCGGAATCGTAAAGGGGGAAAATGGTACTCCGGGAGAATTGACAGGTGTGATAGACTATGGTAAAAGAAAGTATCTTGGTGATATCCGGCAGAATACAACTGCCGGGATCTATGGTACATTGACACAGCTTCCGGCAGGGATTGACAGTAAGAACCGTTTTCCGGTTGGCTACAAGCAGGAGATCCGGATAGGTGAAGCATCGATTCTTTGTTCTGTGGACAATCAGACACCACAGCAATATGCAATTCAAATCACGGAAGTGGATTTCCACGAGGATGAGGAATACCGTGAGATCATGTTTGAGGTCACAGATCCTGCGCTGTTAGCAAAAACCGACGGAATTGTGCAGGGAATGAGCGGGTCACCGATTCTTCAGGATGGAAAGATCATTGGGGCAGTGACGCATGTGTTTGTGCAGAATTCGAAAAAAGGCTACGGAATTTTTATAGAGCATATGATTGAGCATAATTAGGAGATGAAATGGCGAAAGAAACGCAGGGTTACTGACGAAATTCGACAAATTCCATCTTCCCGGTACAAGTATCATACAAAATGTGTGAACAAAACATCAGGAGGTCAGACATGGAGAAGTTAAATGTAGCGATTGCAGATGATAATGAGAGAATGCTGAAACTTTTGGGGGATATTATCAAAAGTGATGACGAATTAGAGGTTGTTGGAACTGCAAAAGATGGAGAAGAAGCGTGCGAAATGATAAAGCATAAAGAGCCTGACGTGGTGTTACTGGATATTGTTATGCCAAAGTTAGATGGTCTGGGTGTGATGGACAAGATCAACCGTGATAAGACCATACGAAAACATCCTGCCTTTATTATGATCAGTGCGATCGGGCAGGAGAAAATTACGGAAGATGCATTTAATCTGGGTGCAGATTATTATATTATGAAGCCATTTGACAATGATATGGTCTTAAACCGGATCAAGCATGTAAAGGATAAGGCAGTACATAAGCAGATGGAGACACGCAAGGTCAATGCCTATGAGAAAAGTGACATGACAGGAGCGGCAAAGAAGCCGAACTTAGAGACGGATGTTACCAATATTATCCATGAGATCGGTGTCCCGGCACATATCAAGGGCTATCAGTATCTGCGGGAAGCGATCATCATGTCAGTCAATGATGTGGAGATGCTTAATTCAATCACGAAGATCTTATATCCGTCGATTGCCAAAAAGTTCCAGACGACACCAAGCAGGGTAGAGCGTGCCATCCGCCATGCGATCGAGGTCGCATGGAGCAGGGGAAAAATGGATACGATCGATGAACTGTTTGGCTATACGATCAACAATGGCAAGGGAAAGCCGACGAATTCCGAGTTTATTGCATTGATTGCAGATAAGATCCGTCTGGAGTACAAGACAGTGAATTCGTGAAAATAGACAGAAAAACAGAAAATAAACAGAGAAAAACTTAAGAAATATATAAAAAATCTTCCATAAATCTTAAGATTGTTATATAATATAGCCTAGGAAAAGTTTTATGGGGGCTTTTATATGAAGAAAATACTATTTGTAACATCGGAAGCAGTACCGTTTCTAAAAACAGGCGGACTGGCAGATGTTACCGGTTCATTACCGAAATATTTTGATAAAAAGAAATACGATGTACGCGTGATACTTCCAAAATATGCCTGCATGGAGGAGTCTTACCGCTCCATGTTACGTCATGTTTCACACTTTTATGTGGATCTCGGATGGAGAAAACAGTATGTGGGAATCATGATGGCAGAGTATGAGGGCATCACGTATTATTTCATTGACAATGAATTCTATTTTGCCGGAGACAGACCGTATAATCATATCTACGAGGATGTTGAGAAGTTTGCATTTTTCTCAAAGGCAGTCTTAGAAGCACTTCCGGTGATCGACTTCAGACCGGACGTCATTCACTGCCACGACTGGCAGACCGGGTTAGTTCCGGTATATCTGCGGACGATCTATCAAGACAGAGCCTTTTATCATAATATGAAGGCAGTGTTTACGATCCATAATATGCAGTTTCAGGGACGCTGGAAGCTTAAGGCAGTGCGTGATATTACCGGACTGCCGGAGCGGCTGTTTACCCCGGATAAGTTAGAGTCCTATGGAGAGGTGAACTACTTAAAGGGCGGTGTTATCTATTCCGATGCAGTTACTACCGTCAGTGAGACCTATGCCTATGAGATCACAACACCGGATGGCGGTGACGGCTTAGACGGTGTGATGCGGATGTGTCAGGACAAGCTGTCCGGCATCGTCAATGGAATTGATTATGGAGAGTACAATCCACAGTCAGATCATTCGATCTATTATCTCTTTAGCAGGGATGACTTTGCAGAGGGAAAGAAGAAGAACAAGGCTGCACTGCAAAAGGCAATGGGGCTGAATGTCGATGAATCGGTGATGTTAATTGGTATCGTCTCGAGAATGACCGAGCAGAAGGGCTTTGCACTTGTAGAATACATGATGGACGAGCTGCTTGGAGATGGAAGGATTCAGTTTGTTGTCCTTGGTACCGGTGAAGCACGTTACGAGAATATGTTCCGTTACTTTGCAGAGAAGTATCCGGGCAGGCTGAGTGCCAATATCATGTATTCAGAAGAGATGGCGCATAAGATCTACGCATCCTGTGATGCCTTTTTAATGCCATCCCAGTTCGAACCATGCGGATTAAGCCAGCTTATGAGCCTGCGTTACGGAACCGTTCCGATCGTAAGGGAAACAGGCGGATTAAAGGATACGGTAGAAGCCTATAACGAATATCGGCATACCGGAACCGGATTTTCTTTTGCAAATTATAATGCACACGAGATGCGGGATACGATCCTTTATGCGTTAAATATTTTCCGGAATCACAGAGAGGATTGGAATGCACTTGCGATACGTGGAATGGAGAAGGACTTTTCATGGAAGACATCGGCACAGAAGTACGAAGCATTGTATGACCGGCTGTGTCAGGAATATTAAGCAGGCGGAAGTGACAGCTTTTTGCCGGTAACTGAATAGAGATAAGCATGATCGGAGAGAATCTCTTCCGGGTCTAGCTGTGTTTCATTGATATCATGGATCATGGCGTTTAAGGCCGGAAGAGATTCTACTTCGTTTACGGAGAGCAGGATCACCTCGTGGACACTGCTTGGAAGAATATAAAAGTCCCCGTGCAGTTTTACAGAGAGAGAAGAGAACAGATCCGGATAGAGTAGACAGGCAGCACCATAGAGTTTGCCGGTGTTGGTCAGTACATACATGGGAACCGGTTTTTCGATACTGTATTCGCAGAACTCCGGCTCTGCTAACAGCGGTTCGACGATTTCGGTAATATTGTGCAGTACCGGTGGAAGCAGGCGAGGTGTGTTTTTCAGGGCAAGTTCATAGAGATCTTTTGGTGTTACATCCCAGAAGTGCAGATGTTCATTGCGGATCAGGATCGTAGCACTGCCAACCGGATTGGCGGTAACGAGACAGTAGAAGACAACTGTTAAATCAAGAAAGTCCATATGTGGTACCTGTGAGAGAAGCTCTTGATTGGATTCTTTTTGGATCAGTTTAAACAGAATCCGGTCAGAGACATTCTCATAGCTGGTGTAGAAGCTGACGTCGATACTTTCCGTGGGTTTGTTTGCAAGATAGGTTTTTAAGATCTGCTGTTGTAAGAATTCAAGAGATGCACCTTTTTGCAGCTCTTCATAATAATAGTTCAGGTAGATGGTGGGTGAGATATTACAGCCGTTTTCAAGGATCGTCAGACCATCGAGCTGTACCTGGTTATTTTTCAGGATGGGCTGGATGACGAGTCTGGTGTCAGGGCTTAATGCTTCGGTAAGATAGTGCAGGATCTGCTGCTGGAACTCAAGATAGGTCATAGAAATACCTCCTAATAGAAATGAAATTGTAAGATTGGGATAAAAAGGATCATATATTAGAAATAAATACGGATGGTCGGATCGACCAATGAAAATCCACCGGAAAGAGAACCTTTACCGGTGGATTTAATGTATCATGGAAAGCTTAAAAATGCAAGTATTAATTTGATTTTAGTTTCTTCCACAGATAGTTGTAACGGGATGTTGCATCGTTATCAAGATAGGTAAACATTTCACAGTTGTCGAGCGTTTCCTTTGTTGGGAAGATTGTGGTATTCTCCTGAATCTCCGGGTCAAGTGCATCGTAAACGGCCTTATTTGGTGTTGCATAATAGACATAGTCAAAGTTCTGCATGGCAATGTCTTCCCAGCAGAGATAATCGAGGAACTTTTCTGCACCGGATTCATTTTTGCAGGTCTTTGGAATGAACCAGGAGTCGATCCACATATTCGAACCCTCATCCGGCACCACGTAGTCGAGATTCTCATTATAATCCTGTGCATAGGCAGCTTCCCCGGAATAAACCAATGCCATGGCGGCATCTTCGATGATCATTTCATCTGCGGACTCATCCACATAATAAGCGTATACCAGAGGCTTTTGTGCAGTCAGCTGATCGAGCGCCTCCTCCATCTGTGACTGGTCGGTTGTGTTTACCGAATAGCCAAGGCGTTTAAACGGTACGATAAAGGAGTCACGCACGGAGTTTTCCATAATGATCTGATCCCGGTAGGTCTCATCCCAGAGAATATCCCAACTGTGAACCTTTGTGGCATCCACCATATTTTTATTGTACAGGATTCCGACGGTGCCGAAAAAGTACGGGATCGTGTATTTGTTTTCCGGATCAAAGGCTTTGGAATAATCCAGGTATGTCTGATCGATATTGGAAAAATGAGGAATGTTTTCATAGTGGATCGGTTTTACGTAGCCCTCATCGATTAGACGCTCGATCATATATTCGGAGGTGCAGGCAAGATCGTAGTCGATCGCACCGGCAGTAAACTTTGTATACATTTCTTCCGGACTTTCATATTCTTCGTAATTGACCTTGATACCGGTTTCCTTTTCGAAGGAGGAAAGTACGTCCGGTTCGATATATTTTCCATAGTTTAAGACTGTTAAAGTATCTGCATCCGAAGTGGAAGCTTCCTTTTTTGAGCCACATCCACTGAGTGTACATGCAGATAATACGATCAGCGAAGTAAGAAGCAGTTTGTTTATAGAAGTTCGTTTCATTTGCGCTCCTTTCTGTGACGCGCGGGATGTTCCAACGACCGGTAGTTAATGAGCAGTAGTAAGAGCAGTGCGATCAAAAACAGGATCGTGGACAGTGCATACATTTCCGGAAGAATACCCTTACGAAGCTGGGTATAGATCATGGTGGAAAGGGTATTGATGCCTGCGCCCTTTGTAAAGTAAGTGATCGAAAAATCGTCTAATGACATTGTCATTGCCATCAGGAATCCGGAGAAGACACCCGGCAGGATATCCGGCCAGACAATCTTATAAAATGCATAGGCAGGTGTTGCACCAAGGTCTAAGGCAGCTTCGTAGGTATGCTGTGGAAGACCATTTAACTTTGGCATTACATTTAAGATCACATATGGGATGTTAAATGTGATATGTGCAAGCAGAACCGTGGACATGCCAAGATTCGTAAAACGCACAAATAAAAGCATCAAGGAGATACCGGTTACAATATCTGCATTTAAAAGCGGGATATTGGTTGCACCAAGCATGATCGCTTTGCCTTTTTTCCGCATGGCACTGATGCCGATTGCAGCCATGGTTCCGATGATTGTGGATACCAGCGCGGAGATCAGTGTGATGGAAAGTGTGGTATAAAAGGCTGACATGATCGTCTCACTTTGGAATAATTCTCGGTACCAGTCTAAGGTGAAACCACCCCAGTGAACTCTTGATTTGGAGTTGTTAAAGGACAATACGATCAAAACAGCGATTGGAAGATACAGGAACAGAAAAATCAGCACCATGTAGATTTTGCTAAGACTTTTTTTTACCATACGGCAGTTCCCTCCGTTTCTTTACTGTGTGAATTCATAAATGCCATGCTGGCAATCACAAAGATCATCAGAACGATCGAAAGACCGGAGCCTAAGTTCCATTCACTTCCCTGCATAAAGGACTGTTCAATGACATTACCGATTAACAGCACCTTACCACCTCCAAGCAGGTCGGATACGACAAAGGATGTCAGGGCAGGAACGAATACCATGATAATGCCGCTGATAACGCCGGACATTGTCATAGGAACGATGATCTTGAAAAATACGATGCGGTCGTTTGCACCAAGATCCTTTGCTGCTTCAATGACATCCTTACGGATACGGATCATGGAGTTATAGATCGGCAGGATCATAAATGGCAGAAAGTCATAGACCATGCCAAAGACAACCGCAGTTGGTGTATTTAAAATGCGCACGCTGTGAAGTCCCAGCAGATTTAACAGGTGATTGATGATACCGTTATTTGCAAGCAGCATCTGCCATGCTAAAATACGCAGCATGAAGTTCATCCACATCGGCAGTACAAAAATAAAAACGACAAAGCTCTGCTTTTTGATGTTTAATCCGTGCAGGATCATGGCAAGCGGATAGGAGAGGATCAGACAGATCACCGTACATTCCACTGCAAGCCGGAGTGAGAGCAGAAGCGCCTTTAAGTGTACCAGATCGCCGATCGCGGCAAGATAGCTTAAGGTAAAGTTCCCATCTGCATTGGTGAATGCATAATAGAGGATCATCAGGATCGGAAGTACGGTAAAGCCGATGATCCAGACCATATAAGGCCCTGCAAACAGGCGTCTTTTTCGTTTACTCATCTAATACCACCGCCTTTTCATCGCTTGATTCCGGCTTATGCATGATCTGGATATTAAATGGGATCACGCGCAGTCCGACATGGGAACCCTGTTCAAAGTACTGGGTGGTGTGGATCAGCCATTCATAGCCATGTGCAAAGACTTCAATCTCATAGTGGACACCCTTAAAGATCACAGAGGTAATGTCTCCTTCCATAAAGCCGTCACAAGGCGCAACGATCTCAAGATCCTCCGGACGGATCACAACGTCGACCGGCTGGTTATTGCCAAAGCCGGTATCGACACATTCGTGTTCAATGCCAAGAAAGCTTACCAGCTTATCATGTACCATAACACCATCTATGATATTGCTTTCTCCGATAAAGTCCGCTACAAAGGCATTGCATGGTTCATTGTAGATATCCTCAGGGGAACCGATCTGCTGGATATAGCCCTGATTCATGACAGCAATCGTATCCGACATGGTAAGCGCTTCCTCCTGATCATGGGTAACATAGATAAAGGTAATGCCAAGCTCGTTTTTTAAACGGATCAGCTCATATTGCATGTCCTGACGCAGCTTTAAGTCCAATGCGCCCAATGGCTCATCTAACAAAAGTACCTTTGGTTCGTTTACGATCGCACGGGCAATCGCGATACGCTGCTGCTGGCCACCACTTAAGGAATCGATGGAGCGGTGTTCATAACCGTCAAGATTCACCAGCTTTAAGGCATATTTGATCTTATCATCGATATAGGCTTTGCTCTTTTTGCTGATCTTCAGGCCAAACGCGATATTTTCCGCAATGGACATGTGGGTAAAAAGTGCATATTTCTGGAATACGGTATTTAATTTCCGCTCATAAGGCGGAAGAGAAGAGATGTCTTCACCGCCAAAGAGGATCTGACCGCGGTCCGGTGTCTCAAAGCCGCCGATCAGCCGGAGCGTGGTTGTTTTTCCGCAGCCGGATGGACCAAGCAGAGTCAGAAATTCGTTCTCTTTGATCGTCAGGTTTAAGTCATCTAAGATCAGTGTGCCATCGTAGGATTTGCTGATATTTTTCAGTTCAATAAGGTTTGCTGCCATTGTAGTTCCTCCTAAAAGCTTGGTGGGGTAGTAACCCAGATAAAAACAGCATCGTGTCTGCCGTGATTTTCAATGTGATGTTTCTTGCCGGACTTCAGATAAAAGGATTCTCCCTGTCTGGCATGGTAGACTTTGGTGCCATAGCAGATGCGGATCGAGCCGCGCAGGACATAGCCGAATTCCTCTGCTTCATGCGGCAGGTATTCGACCGTTTTTCCTCCCGGCTTTAAGGTCATGCGGACAGGCTCCATGCTGTCTTTCTGGGCACTTGGAATGAGCCATTCCATTTTCCGCATGCCGGCATCATCCTCTTTTTCAAAGTAATCCTCCGGTGCAAAGACGATCTGATCCGGTTCATCATCTGTGAAAAATTCTGCCGGAGTCGTTCCAAGAATCTGTATAATGTCAAGCAGTGTACCGACAGATGGTGAGGTGAGATTCCGTTCCAGCTGTGAGATAAAGCCCTTCGACAGCTCCAGTCGGTCTGCTAACTCCTGTTGTGTGAGTCCGTAGAGGATACGGAGCTCTTTGATCTTATGTCCTATATCCATGTATGTCATCCTTTCAAAATAGAAGTGATAATTGATTTTTTGTTTAATAATAATAAACTCACTGATAGATATTATGGTAAAAAAAATGACGGATGTCAATAGAAATGTTATAATGAAAATAAGCAATTATTTCACAATAGGAAGAGGGGGAGACAGATGGCAGAAAAAGAGGTAAAAAAGGTATGTTCTACCAGTAATAAGGTGCAGGCAGATATGATCTTAGATATGTTAAAGCAGAATCAGATCGCTGCTTATACGGTCAGTAAAGAAGCGGGAGAGATCATGGAAATATGCAGCAGTATTTCTTTTGCAGGATATGATATCTTCTGTGCTGCGTGTGACTATGACCGGGCGAAGGAACTGATCGATGCATTGAATCAGAATATCCAAAGTAATACCACAGATGGCATGACAACCTATCATTTTACTAAGTACACAAGAGTGATTGCTATGATACTTGTTCTTGTGATTGTTGCGATTGTACTCGCGGGTATTTTCTTTTGAAAATGGATGATAGGATAGCGTTGACAGATCTGGTGGATTGTTGTATGCTTTTTTGCAGGGAATGAAGTTCTCCCTTGGGAAACCAGAACTGCTTATTTAGCTGATGACTTCTACGATGATAAGATCGCAGAAGTTGTCGGCTTTTTTGCTGTATGGGATTCAGGCGTCAAAGAGTACTTCTGTGAAGAATGGAGGAAATGATATGTTACTTAGTATTGCGTTGATTCTTATGGTGGGAATGTCTATGGGATGGATCTGTCAGAAATTAAGGCTTCCAAGCCTGCTTGGAATGTTAGCGACAGGTATTGTTCTTGGACCATATGTCCTTGATCTGTTAGATGCGGGTATCCTTGGTATATCTGCGGATCTTCGGAAGATCGCACTGATCATTATCCTGACGCGTGCCGGGCTTGGACTGGATCTTTCCGGTCTTAAGAAGATTGGCAGACCGGCAGTCCTTATGTGCTTTGTGCCGGCAAGCTTTGAACTGCTTGGAATGCTTATACTTGCGCCAAAGCTTATGGGAATCTCTGTATTAGAGGCGGCTGTTATGGGCGCGGTTCTTGCGGCAGTTTCACCGGCAGT